>JANXXV010000162.1 GCA_025350445.1 Bryobacteraceae bacterium
AAATTCAACGAAGTGGCGCACCAGGTGCCGGGGGCCATGACGGTGGCTGAGGAATCCACTTCATTTTCGGGCGTTTCCAAGCCTGTTTATCTGAACGGGTTGGGGTTCACCATGAAGTGGAACATGGGATGGATGCACGACATGCTGGACTACTTTTCCAGTCCTCCGATCTTCCGTAAATATCACCACAACAACATCACTTTCAGTCTGCTCTACGCCTTCACGGAGAACTTCGTTCTGCCCATTTCGCATGATGAAGTGGTGCACGGCAAAGGATCGCTGGTGGGCAAGATGCCCGGTGATGAGTGGCAGAGGTTCGCCAATGCGCGCGCGTTTCTGGCGCTTATGTATGGGCATCCGGGAAAGAAACTGCTCTTCATGGGCTGCGATATAGGCCAGACTTCGGAATGGAATCACGACGGCAGCGTGGCGTGGGATTTACTGAATTTCGAGCCGCACCGGAAGTTCCAACTGCTGGTGCAGGAATTGAACCGGATTTACCGGTCTGAGCGGGCGCTGTATGAAGTGGACTTCCACTACACGGGATTCGAATGGGTGGATTTCCGGGATTCCGAATCGTCGGTCATTGCGTTTATGCGCTTCGCGAACAAGGGTGAAGATTTGCTGATGTTCTGTTGCAACTTCACGCCGGTGCCGCGGGAACTTTACCGGTTGGGTGTGGAGGAGGCGGGACTATACGACGAGATTCTGAATACCGATTCGGAGTTGTTTGGCGGCAGCAACATGGGGAACGGCGGCGTGGTTGCTTCCAAGCCCGTGGCATCGCACGGCCGGCCGCACAGCATCAGTGTGACGTTGCCGCCGCTGGCGGTGGTGGTATTCCGGAAGCGCGGCGCTAATCACCGATGATCTTGATGAGGACGCGCTTGCTGCGGCGTCCATCGAATTCACCATAGAAGATCTGCTCCCAGGGGCCGAAGTCGAGATAGCCCGAGGTGATCGCAACTACCACTTCGCGCCCCATCACCTGCCGTTTCAGATGCGCGCCAGCGTTGTCTTCGCCGGTGAGATTGTGGCGGTATTTCGAAACAGGTTCGTGCGGCGCCAGTTGCTCCAGCCACTTTTCGAAATCTTGATGGAGGCCGGGTTCGTCGTCGTTGATAAATACAGACGCAGTGATGTGCATGGCGTTCACCAGGACGAGCCCTTCTTTGATGCCGCTGTCTGTCAGACATTGGATCACTTGCGGGGTGATGTTGAGAAAGCCCCGGCGGGTGGGCAATTCAAACCATAGTTCTTTGCGGTAGCTTTTCATATGTTTGGACTGCGTGAGTTGATGGCGGACGGTTTTCCAGCCGCCCGCCGGCTCGCTACGGTTTCGGTAGAATCCGGAACGCGTTCAGAATGTCGACAACGGCATCATTCATTTTAGCCATCCCGGAAGCCAACAGAGCATCGTCTGCCAGGTTCTTGTGCGTGGCTGATTCCATCAGCTTCACAATTAGCGGAATTGCTACTTGGATAGCGCCAAGCGCATCTTCTTTCTTCACACTGCCCTGGCCGGGACCAACTTTGGCCTCGGTGAGCAGGATGGAATTGAGAACCGAACCGACGATCGCTCCGAGGGGCGGATTCGCCATCGAGATCAGTTCGGGAACGGCTTGGCCGGCGATCATCCCGATCTTCTGAAGAATACTTACAAAACTCATAGTTCTAACACCTCACTCTGGCCACGAGGATAGAGTGAGGGCTGAACGGTGTGTGTTGAAACTTCGGCTAAGTGATTGATTTGGCGGTAAATCAAGGTGTCAGATTTTTGGGAACGCCCACGGCCGGGGGCCACAACGGGCGATGAAAGCGGCGTCCAAAGGGCTGATTCCGGGGATGCCGGGAGCGAATAGAAGACTGCTTTACGGCGATAGCGTAATAACCCTGTTGACCCATTTCTCAGCAGGATTCGCCGCCATTTGACCGGGTGCTTCTTCCGCTGTATCACGTCGGCGTCGAGATGCTGCGATCGCGAATCGCAGCCGAGGGAGACGATGCCCGGCTCTTCGAACGGCCTTCCGAACTTTTGTTTTAACTCTTCGCCGCTTTTGCCGGTGAACATCGGTTAAAAGCGATCTTCATCAATGGTGCACCACGGTCCCCGCCGCTTCCGGCTTGAACTTCTTGAAGATCTTCGCGAGAACTTTCACTGCCCGATCCACATCCCTTTCCGTCAAGATATACGGCGGCAGGAATCGCAGCACCACGTCGTGCGTGCAGTTAATCAACAGGCCTTCGCACATGGCATCCAGCACGAGCTGTTTGCCGGGCACGGTCAACTCGACGCCGATCATCAGGCCAGTGCCGCGGACTTCCTTGATGAAGCTGTGCTTGTGGGCGAGCTCGTCGAGCCGCATGCGGAAATAGCCGCCGACCTCGTGAATCCTGGGCAATAGCCCTTCCAGAATATCGAAAAATTCCAACGCTACACTGCAGGCCAGAGCTCCGCCGCCGAACGTCGACCCGTGCATCCCTGGCGCGATGGATTGGGCGGCGCGCTCGTTGGTGACGACAACACCTAACGGGATTCCGCAGGCGAGCGGCTTGGCCGCGGTCATGATGTCGGGCATCACCACCGGGTCGAGCAATTGATAGGCGAAGTAGCTGCCGGTACGGCCGACACCGCACTGAATTTCATCGTCGACGAGGAGCGCGTCGAACCGATCGCAGAGTTCGCGGGACTTGCGCACGAAATCGGGCATCATCGGATAGATGCCGCCTTCGCCCTGAATGCCTTCGAGCAGAATACCGGCCGTGCGCTCGCAGACTACTTGTTCCAGCGCCGTCACGTCGTTGGCCGGAATGAATTTCACGCCCGGCAGGAGCGGTTCGAAATCCTTGCGGTATTTCGGCTGTCCGGTGACGGAGATGGCTCCAATGGTGCGGCCGTGGAACGAGTTCTCAATGGAGACAATCTCGTATTTGTCCGGATGGATCTTCGAGCCGTGCGCTTTGATCATCTTCAGCGCGCATTCCATGGCTTCAGTGCCGGAGTTGCAGAAAAACGTCCGTTGCAGCCCGCTGACCTCGGCAAGCTTCTTGGCCAGGCGCCCTTGAAATTCGTTGTAATAGAGATTCGAGGTGTGGATCAGCACGCCGGCTTGCTCGCGAATCACTTTGACGATGCGCGGGTGTGCGTGCCCCAGCGCGTTCACACCGATTCCGGAAATCAGATCGAGGTAACGCCTGCCATCGGTATCGAAGACATAGCATCCTTTGCCCTTGCGAAGGACCAGCGGGTAGCGCCCGTAGTTCTGAAGGAGGTATTCTCTTTCAAGCGATATGGTTTGCGCTGCCGAGGATGCTTCTTCGGAGGCAGCCGTCTCGGGCGGCGTCAATGTGGGCGTACTCATTTACTAATAATACAATCATGCACCGCGACTTCCTAAAATACTCCATCGCCAAGTTGAAGCAGTACGAGGCGCGGATTGAAACGTGCCTGGATAAGTTGACCTATGAACAGATCTGGACACGGGGCGCCGAGAGGCAGAACGCAGTGGGCAACCTGGTGCTGCATCTATGCGGCAACCTGGCCCAGTGGATTCTGTCGGGCGTTGGCGGCGCGCCGGATCATCGCGATCGCGACGCGGAGTTCGCCGCGCGCGGGGACGTCAGCGCGGACGAGTTGAAACGTCGCCTCCGGGAACGGGTCCAGGAGACGGTTACGGTAATTGCCGCGCTGACTCCCGAACAATTAGCGGAACTGATCGCGGTGCAGGGTTACGACGTGAGCAAATTACATGCCGTCTACCACGTGGTCTCGCACTTTTCGGAACATGCGGGGCAGATTATTTTCGCCACCAAGCTGTTCACGTCCGATGATTTGGGCTTCTACCGGCACCTGGCAAATCCGCTTCACGGACACCAAACGCCCCCCTAATGCTGGTTCCGAACCCCGAATGGTCCGTGCGACAGCCAACCAAAGTAACCCGGCAAAGCATCTAAATATAATCGGGCGCGCCGTCCGCACCGTAGGCGAAGCCGCGGTGCCAGGGCTTCGGCGGATAGTGTGCAAAGGCTTCCTGATTCACTTCGTAGCCCCAGCCGGGTTTGTCCGGAATGGGCAGGTAGCCGTCCTTCACCATGATTGGATCCTTGATGAGATCCTTGCGCGGCGATTCGTCGTCGGGGTGATATTCCAGGATCAGGAAATTCGGTGTCGAGGCAGCGAAGTGAACGTTGATCATCGTGGCCAGCGGTCCCATGGGATTGTGCGGGGCAACTACCACGTAATGCGCGTCGGCCATAGCGGCAATTTTCTTCAGCTCCATGATGCCGCCCGCCAGACAGATATCGGGCTGTATGATGTCGGCGGCTTGCTTAGCCAAGATCTGGCGGAAATCGTATTTGGTGTAGAGGCACTCCCCGGTTGCCAACGGAATGTTGATCTTTTGTTTTAAGGCTTGGAGCGCGTCTACGTTCTCCATGCGGATAGGTTCTTCGATGAAGTAGGGCGTAGCCGGGCGAATCGCTTCGGCCATGTTGAACGCGCGGATGGGTTCAAAGATGGTGGCATGGGCGTCGAAACCGAGATCAATGTCGGGGCCGACAGCTTTGCGGGCAGCTTCGGCGCGCTGTCCGGCCGCGCGAGTGACCGCGTTCCAGGGCATGGAGCTGTAGCCGTTTGGATGGGGCGCCATTTTCAGAGCGGTGTAGCCGTACTTCGCGATCAGCCGCTTGCAGTTCTCGGCCAGTTGCTGCGGTGTTGCGCCGCCGGTCCCCTGATAGACGCGGATCTTGTCGCGGCACTTGCCACCCAGCAGCATATATACGGGCAGCCCGGCGGCTTTGCCGGAGATGTCCCATAGCGCATGCTCGATGCCGCTGATAGCTGCGTTGATCACCGCACCGCCGGGGAAGCGGGTGAAGTTGTACATGGTGGACCACAGGTACTCGACGTTGCGCGGATCTTTGCCCACGAGCCATCCTTTGAAATCTTTGATGGTGGCCACGGTGGCTTCATCGGGCCCGACGGAGTAGGCTTCGCCCCAGCCGTCGATGCCCTGGTCGGTGATGACTTTGACGAAGCAGAGATTGCGTCCGCCTGCATTCACCAGGAATGTTTGAATGTCAGTGATCTTGAGAGCCGGCTTGCCGTTGTAACGGGGAGTCGATTGGGCCATGGCCTGTGCTTGCAGCGGGAGGCCGATGGCTCCGGCTTGGAGAAAATCGCGGCGTTTCATGTGGGGATAGTTTATCCCATCTTGCCAATGTTTGGCCGGTTCTATTTGAGGTAAGAATATACTTCGCGAGGCTTTTGGACCGGCGGCGAGTCGCCTCAAGCTCTTCGGTGTAAACTTTTTTGTTA
>JANXXV010000170.1 GCA_025350445.1 Bryobacteraceae bacterium
CCGGACGTGTGCATAACTCAGGTTCCAGTCCAAATCGTAGGACTGAGCGGTGTAGCTTTTGTTCTTGTTCACCGTCTTCAGCCAAAGTCGCGCGGGTCCATTGTCTGCGAATTCGACGCTCTTCACGTCCACGTAATTCTCTTGTCCCGTTGGGGTTGCACCCAACAGCCGCCATCTCCCGACCGTGCCTGCAAGGTTCGGAATGCCTTTGAAGATGCGGTTGAAGTCGAGTACGCCACGCCGAAAGTCTCCGCTTCTCAAATAGACATCACCACGCTTTTCGTATAGATCATTTACCATGCTAATCTGCCATTTGCCCTCGCCTTCGATCAATTGCTTCGCCAACTCGCTGTATTCAAATTGCGGCCAGAAGAGAGCTTTGATTTTGCGGATGAGTGCTTCATCCGACACGTTGTCGTACTCCGGGTAGAGGCCACGGATTTGCTTGAGACTTAGCAAAAAGGTTAGATTCGCCAAGTGGCACTTGATCGCTTGGCTGTAGCTCTCGATCGCATCCCTATACATGCCAATCTTCGTGTACGCATCGGCCCTATATTCATAAAATATCGAAAAGGTGGAACTGTCTTCTTTCTTCCGCCTGATCGCATCTCCGAGATTGACGGTAGCGGCAAAGTACCGTCCAAGTTCCAACTTCGCCAGTCCACGGTCTGCATACTCCGTGACGTTTTCGGGGTCAAGCTCAAGCACCTTGCCGTAATCTTTGATTGCTTCTCGATACTGCTTCAGGCTGTAGTAGGCGCCTGCTCTCATTTCGTATGCAACACGGAATCTAGCATCCAACTGAATGGCCTTGGTGTACTCCAAGATCGCCTTTCGGCTCAGCTCATGTTTGCCCTCGTCTGAGGCCCACGCCGCCTTCGTCCAGACCGACGCTCTCCTGTAGAGTTCACCAATGAAAAAGTGTGGCGGTGGTGACTTGGGATTGATTAGAGCCGCTTTCTGGAATTCTTGGGATGCTGATTGATAGTATTTCTCATCGAATTTGGCGAAGAACTTCAAATATAGACCACGGAGTAATTGATTAGCGCCTTGCAGGGCAAAACCGAAACCGAGGTGTCAGTCGGCCAGGGTGCGTACAGCATGCCGCACCGCGCACACATTCGTTTGAGCACCGTCTTCATGGGCTCTCCCGAATGTTGATTAGCGGAACCTGTAGTATACGGTTTATCCAGCGATACCACCTATTGTGTTTTTCGTGTTAAGAAGGTCGGCTTTGGTGAAGATACATCTGGGTCCTGACTCGCCCGAGGAAACTGGCGGCGGCGTTTAAACGATTGAAACAACGGGCATTGCGGGTTGACCTGCAGAGACGGCGATCACGTCCATAGCCGCTAATCAATTACACCACGGAACAACAGCGCCCGATAATCTTTCGGGAATCGTCGAACAAGGGTGTCAAGATCAGATAGACTCCAAATACAAACGTTCGGTGAACTAATGTCGGGCGCGGTGCCATCGGAATTGAAGAGGTTGTCGATGTTGTCGATCCTCTGCATCATGGCCGCTTCGAGGTCGTCCATCGCCTCTGGGTAACGCCCGCTGTCGAACCAGACCTTCGCTCTAAACGAGTAGTGTTCGGCCAATGACTCATACAGTCCGGGGAGTTTCTGAGCAGCGTGCGTGGACATTGCGGTATTGATGTCATTCAGGATGGCTTCGGGGTCATCGCTTTTCAACATGCAGCGATTGAACACGGCTCTCATGAAGTACCCGTCCGAATAGTCCGGGTTATCTCGAAGCAGTTTGCTCAACTTCTCTATTCCCGACTTCACCTGTTCTATATTTTTCTCGTCTTTTGGAAAGACTTCTCGCAACTGCAGTATGGTTTCCGAGGGTGGCGTGAATTTCTTCGCCTCGCCGGTAAGTTCAGGTGGCTCTTGGACACCAGCGATTCTGACCGGAGATTGAGAAAACGCCAGCAACGGCATTGCGGCGAGGACAACGTACCGCAAAAAGATCAGTCCGAGCCCCGGGACGGAGTACTCAGACGACTTCAGCTGCGAGTTCGCCCGGAGTTCATCGGCGGCACCCCACAACTGCTTCTCAAGTTGACCGTTGTTTGCTGGCATGGTTATTAGTGGCTGGCGAAAACCAGTCCCTTTGCCACAGTTTCGGGTCGAGCGCATTTGCGGGTCGTTCGTTTTTGCATTGAACAATCAGTGTACAGCTTCGGAATTCTTAATTGTCGAGCTATTTGGGAACTTTGCGAATCCGTATAACAGGACTAACTCGACCGAAGTCCGAAGCCAAAAGATTTCCGAATCAATGAACGATAGATAAAAACCATCCGCTTCGGCCCCGCGCGGATTGCCGACTTCCTGCCGCTGCGAACCTTGCTCGATCAAGGACTCGTCGTGGTGGGAGAATCGAATCACATGATCCGCTTCGATTCCCGCGAGGCGATCAATCCCTACAACCCGTTTTTCGGAATGTGGATGGCGATTACCAGACGAACGGCGGACGGAGGCGTGCTGCATCCCGAGCAGGCTGTCACGCGGGAAGAGGCTTTGCGAATGTGGACGTCCAGTGGCGCCTATCTTACCTTCGAAGAAAAGTTGAAGGGATCCATTGAGACCGGCAAGCTGGCCGACTTCGTGGTGATCTCGAAAGATTTTGCCAAGTGCCCGGTCGACGAGATTAAGGACATTGAGGCGCTGTTGACCGTAGTTGGCGGGAAGACGGTCTATCAGGCTAAGAGCTACTGAACCGTTTTCGTTGCGGTGATGTTCCGGATGAACTCCACCTCATCCTGCTTATAAGCGGAGCCATCGGTGCGGAAGACTTCATACTTATGGGACTTCCTTTGCTATGGAGGAAGCGTTCGACACTCTCGCCGGGCTTATCGGTCACGGAATTCTCTGAACTCACGCTGTCTCGGTAATAACGGACAAGGGCGGATCAAGCGGCGTAGTCACTTTTGTACCCGTCGCTTCTTCCCATACTTTTCTCCATACGCCATTCAACCGCTCATACTCGCTCGTGATGTCAATAGACAGTCCCACACCGACCGAAGCCAGCAGACCGATGAATAGAGGACATGGCAAGCTCAAAGCATCAACTCGAAATGTTTCCATTGGTGGGGCGAACGGGGTTGGCTCAACCCCGTTTTCTTCGAAGTTATAGGCCAATAGTGAGATCAAGGAATCACCATGCACCAATTTTGAGGTACGGCTGTAATGTAAGCGTCAGAGCAACAGCAGGGTTGACGGCAGCGGCTTGAGCGGTGAAGACTGAAAACAGGATCAAAGCCCGGAAACGGCCCAGGCGGTGGGCGTGTATTGGCCGATGCGGTGGATCGAGAGATTCGCCATTCCGGGTAGGACCGAGGCCAGGTACTGCCGGAGGGGCAACTTGAGCCGGCGGCAGGTTTCGATGACGGAAAGAATGGCGGCCACTT
>JANXXV010000219.1 GCA_025350445.1 Bryobacteraceae bacterium
GCGCACAATGCCAGGCATGGCCGCTGGCCGCGAAGGCCTCACTAAGGCTGTGATGGAAGAACGGGCTGCCGATCCGGGCCATGATAATGCCCGCACCAACGAAGGCCGTTGATTCCCGGGAGTTGGCGGCATGGATTCAGAACGAACCTGGCGCTGCTGCATTTCCACAAAACCTGCCCGGAGGCGCCGCAAGGCTTACTTCGTATCCGGTGCACAGCACCGCAATCGCAATCGCAGGCTGGTGAAACCGCAGCACGAATCCGCCGCCGGCAACTAAATTGTGCTGTCCCCCGCTGAAGGCCGCCGAATTATACGCAGGACTTCCAGAGTAGAAATCACGGACTTCAGCCCGCAGGCCAATGAACCGCCAGAACCGCACATCTACACCGCCGCCGAAATCAAACGCGCCGTGGCTCAGCTCTCGCGATGCGGTGTTTGGTCTCGCGGCCGGCGTGGCCGTGCTCTGTTCAAAGGCGGCGTAGCCCGCGCCGACAGCGAAATAAGGAGCCACCGGTTTTCGCGGAAACAACTTTAGCCGCAGTCCCGGGGTTACGAAAATCTTAGGTACGTGGCGGGTCAGCGTCCAATCCCGCGAACTAACCTTGCGCTGTGGATTTGCCGGAAAGCGTACCTCACCATAGAGCGCATAATTCGAACGCTCAACCAACAGGTAACTGTAATTCGCTTGTAAAGCCGTGCCGGAATCCAACCTGAGCTCGAATGACTGGGCGGAGCGCGTCACAGTCAGCAGATGCCCAGGCATTAGTCCCACTTCCCGTTTCGATGAAGACTCCATCGCCTGTCCGTATACGCCGCCCACGGACAAAGCAACAATGGACGCGAGTTTTCGGAAGGTCACATCCGCTGTATCACCGCACCGGCTTCCCGAATTCCCCGGCTACCGCTACAGTGCACAATCTATTTAGGGAGACAATATGCCGAAACTACAGGGAAAGAATGTTCTAATCACGGGAGCTTCGTCCGGCATCGGCCGGGCAATCGCCATCCGCTTCGCCGGGGAAGGCGCCAACGTGGCTATTAACCATTTCAACGACGCGGCGCAGGCCGAGGTCACCAGGCAGATGGCACGCGCAGCGCATACCGGAGAAACCGGACAGCTGATGCTGGTGGAAGCCGATGTCTCCGTCGAAGGGCAAGTGAAGGCCATGTTCGCGGACGTCATCCAAACATTTGGATCGCTCGACGTTTTGGTGAACAACGCCGGAATTCAGATGGCGTGCCACAGCCACGAACTGGAGGCGGCGGATTTCGATCGAGTCCTCGCCGTGAATCTTCGCGGATCGTTTCTATGCGCTCGCGAGGCGATCCGGCATTTTCTCCCGCGCCGCCGCGGCGTGATTGTGAACAACTCCAGCGTTCACGAGATAATTCCAAAGCCGAAGTATCTGAGCTACTCCATCAGCAAAGGCGGCATGGAAAATCTAACCAAGACACTGGCCCTTGAGTATGCGGCCAGCGGCATCCGGGTGAACGCGGTGGGACCGGGAGCCGTAGTGACACCGATCAACAAAGCGTGGATCGACGATCCCAAGGCGCGCGGTGAAGTGGAGAGCCACATTCCAATGGCGCGGCCGGCCGGGGCGGACGAGATTGCCGCGGTGTTCGCGTTCCTGGCCTCGGACGAAGCATCCTACATTACGGGCCAGACAATTTTCGCCTGTGGCGGCCTTTCGCTCTATCCGGAATTCCGCACAGCGTGGGGGTCAGGGGAATAAGTTACCATCGATCTGAGATTTCCGGGATGAAAATGACTGACGGTCCCATACGAATCGAACAGGACGAATGCACCAGATTAAGCCGCGCGGCGAAGCTCGAGTGGTTGGAGACCAACGGTATCGGCGGTTTCGCATCGTCCACCATCGCCGGCCTAAACACCCGCCGCTATCACGGCCTGCTCACGGCGGCGACAAAACCGCCGGTGGGCCGCCTGGTGTTGCTTTCGAAGTTGGATGAAACGCTTGTTGCCGGGGATCGCCGCTATGAACTGTCGGTGAACCAATACCCCGGCGCGGTTCACCCGCAAGGGTATCAATGCGCGCACCAGTTTCGTCTGGATCCATTCCCGATTTCGTGCTACCGCGTAGACGGTCTCGAATTGGAAAAGCGAATCTTCATGGTGCACGGGGAAAATACCACTGTAGTCGAATACGAACTCAAAGCGCCCGCCGGCGAGTACACGCTGGAGCTGCGGCCGCTGATTGCGTTTCGCGATTATCACAGCACCACGCATGAGAACAGCGCGCTCGACGCCACCGTTATCGCCAATGATGGCATGGCCCGGATGACGCCGTATCAAGGAATGCCCACAATCTATTTCGGCTACGGCGCCGCCAGGCTGGAGCCCTCCGGAGAGTGGTACCGCAATTTCGAATATGCTTTGGAACTCGAACGTGGGCTCGACTTCCGTGAGGACTTGTTCAATCCGTTCGTTCTGCAATTCAATCTCCAGCCAGGGACCGTTGTCGCAGTGATTGCCTCCACCGAACCCCGGCCCGCAGGTGCAGCGTCCGCACTCAAACAGCGCGAATTAGAACGCCGAAGCGCATTGCTGGATCTAGCGCCTTCCACGCAACCGCTCATCCGGAAGTTGGCGGCGGCGGCGGATCAGTTCATCGTGCAGCGCGGCAAATTCGAAACCATTATTGCCGGCTACCCGTGGTTTAGCGATTGGGGGCGTGACACTATGATTGCGCTGCCAGGCCTCACCCTGGCGGCGGGGCGTCCGGAAACTGCGCGCAAGATCCTGCTTGCGTTCGCCGCATCGGTCGATCAGGGTATGCTCCCTAATCGTTTCCCCGATGGCGGCGAAGCACCGGAATTCAATACCGCGGATGCCACACTCTGGTTCTTCGAAGCCATCCGCGCCTACACACAGTACACTGGCGATTTCGAATTTGTTCGTGAACACCTATACGAAACGCTGAAGAGTATCGTCGATTGGCAGATCCGCGGCACACGTTACGGAATTCGTGTTCAGTCAGACGGACTGCTTGCATGCGGAGAGCCTGGCGTGCAATTGACCTGGATGGACGCCAAGATCGGCGACTGGGTGGTTACGCCCCGCACGGGTAAGCCCGTGGAGATTCAGGCCCTCTGGTACAACGCGCTGCGCATTATGGAAGAGTTCGCCCGCCGGTTCGGCGACTCCGCGCCCGAGTCTATTGCAGGCGAACTCGCGGAGCACGCAAGCGGGAGTTTCAATTCGCAGTTTTGGAACCAGCCCTATTTCTGTTTATACGATGTGGTGGACGGCGAATTCCACGACGGCTCCATCCGGCCGAATCAAATCTTTGCCGTGAGTCTAGCCCACACCATGCTGTCCAGCGAACGGGCTCGCGACGTGGTGGAGACCGTCCGGCGCGAACTGTTGACGCCTTTTGGATTGCGTACGCTCTCTCCGCACGACCCGCGTTACCGCGGCCGTTACGAGGGCGGCGTCCGCGAACGCGACAGCGCCTATCACATGGGTACGGTGTGGCCTTGGTTGATGGGACCGTTTCTCACCGCGTATCTCAAGAGCAACGGCGGCACTGCGGATGCCCGGCGGAATGCCGCCGCTTGGCTGGAACAATGCTGCGAGCAAATGTTTTGCGCCGCGTTAGGCCAAATTTCGGAGATTGCCGACGGTGACCCGCCTTATGAACCGCGCGGCTGTTTCGCTCAGGCTTGGAGCGTTGGCGAGTTGCTCCGCGTGGCCGTCGAAGACATCTATCGGCCCGGTGCCGCGTCAAGCTCTTCCGGGCGTTAGGTGATCCTTCCAACGAACTTGCCCCCTTTTTGGATTTAGGCGCCGGCTGCAATGAAGATGCACCGTACAGGTCAGGCTGAATTACAAACGGACAACTGAACCTAAATACGGCAGTTGGAGCCACTCAACGTTGGACAGGCGCTTAGCAAGCACTTGTAACGGAATCGGTTATCACCCGAATGGTGAAGCGCGGAGCACTTTAATCCCTGAGGCATTTAAGCGTCTTGGCGCGATCCGCAGGAATCGAACTACTGGATTTAGGCTGAAACCTCACTGAGGGCTGACCCGCTGCCGGTTATTGCTGCCAGCCGCCGCCCAGCGAACGATAAAGCTGCACCACGGACAGCAGTTCCTCCCGCCGCAATTGCGCCAGTGCCAATTGGCCCTGGAACAAAGTCCGGTCCGCATCCAAGACCTGCAAATAGCTGTCCAGACCGCCACGGTATCGCAATGTGGAAAGGCGCTCAGTCTCCCGCAACGCGGTCACCAGTAACTCCTGTTGGGCAAGTTGCTCACCGGTTTTCCGATAGGCGGCCAGCGCATCCGCCACTTCGCGGAAAGATGTCTGGATGGATTTCTGATAGTTGATCAACGATTCCTGTTCCAACGCCTCCGTCAGCCTTACATTCGCCCGCAGACGCCCGGCATTAAAAATGGGTAGGGCGACAGCCGGCGCGAAGTTCCATGACCGCGCAGGCCCCGTAAACAAATCCGTCAACGCACGGCTCTGCGCACCCAGAAGCCCGGTCAACGTGATCTGCGGAAAGTATTGCGCCTTCGCCGCACCGATTTCCGCGTTCGCCGCAATCAGATTCTGCTCCGCCGCGCGAATGTCCGGCCTGCGTTCCAGCAGAGCCGATGGCAGGCCCGGCGGCACTTGCGCCGGTAGCGCAAAATCGTTCAGTGCCTTACCACGCGCCACGTCCGCGGGTGTCTTTCCCAGCAACAAATTAATCGCATTTTCCGTCTGAGCGATGGCGCGCTCCGTGGATGCGATCTGTGCGGTCGCCGTATAAAGAAACTGTTCGGCCTGGTGCACATCCAGCCCTGTGGCGGCGCCATTATTCCGGCGTACAGTGGTCAACCGCAAACCGTTCTGCGCAATGCCAAGGGTCTGGCGGGCAATCGTGAGTTCCAAGTCCAGTTCCCGCAGATCGAAATAGGCAGTGGTTACGTCGGCGATCAATGTGACTACAATGCCCCGCCGCGCTTCCTCCGAAGCCAAGTATTGGGCCTGCGAGGCTTCCGTCAACCGTCGAATCCTGCCCCAGACGTCCAGTTCCCAACCGAGATTGAAACCAGCCTGCGTATAACTGGCGTCCGGAATATTGAAGCGGGTAGCCGCCTTCGACGACGTACGTACCGTATTGAATTGCCCCGACGCGCTGACAGCGGGAAACAGTTGCGAGCGCGTGATTCCTAACTGCGCCCGCGCCTCCAGAATCCGCTGCGTGGCAATACGCAGATCGAAGTTGTCCTGCAGCGCCGTGGTCACAAGCTGCTTCAGCGCTTCGTCTTGAAACAGATCGACCCACTTCGTGTCGGCCATTGAAACAGAAGTGGAAGCCTGTCCGGCCCCCCGGAAGTTCGCCGGCACTGCAAGGTCGGGCCGTTTATAGTTCGGGCCCATGGCGCAGCCGGTCATCAGACCCGCCACCAGCACGGCCGTGCGAAGTTGTGTCTTCATAGCGAACCTCCGTCCGCCACTATCGGCGCCCTTGTAGGCGCAGGCTGCTTGCGTCGGGTGTCCGCGAACCGCTCCACCACAACGTACAACACCGGCACAATGAATACCGCCAGCAGCGTTGCCGCGTTCATGCCGCCGAACACGGTTGTCCCTAAAGCCCGTCTCGACGCCGCGCCTGCCCCGGTGGCCACCAGCAGCGGGACCACGCCAAGAATGAAGGCGAACGACGTCATCAGAATCGGCCGCAGCCGCAGGTGCGCCGCCTCGATTGCCGCATCGTATATCGACATGCCCTCTTCACGCCGCAGCTTGGCGAATTCCACAATCAGAATGGCGTTCTTAGCCGCCAGTCCAATCAACGTAACAATGCCGATCTGCGTGTACACGTCATAGGCGTACGAACGCATGTAGATTGCCGTCAGCGCGCCGAACAAGCCAAGTGGAACCGCCAGGATCACCGCGAATGGAATAGCCCAGCTTTCATATAATGCAGCTAGGAATAAAAACACCAGAATCCCCGCGAAGCCAAAGATGAATCCCTCTTTGCCTTCCGCGAGCCGCTGTTGGAACACCGTTCCCGTCCACTCATACCCGTAGCCTTGCGGCAGGTTCTGGCTGCCGATCTGTTCCATTGCGGCGGCCGCTTGGCCCGATGTAAAGCCGGCCGCATTCTGGCCAATGATCTTGGCCGTGCGGAAGCGGTTGTAGCGGTAAATCACTTCCGGTCCCGTCATCGGCTTCGCCTTCACCAACGTACTTAGCGGAACCATCTCGCCTGCCGAAGTCCTTACATAAAACCGGTCGATGTCGTTCGGCCGGTCGCGATACTCCGGCTCCGCCTGCATCATTACTTTCCATGTCCGGCCGAAGCGGTTGAAGTCGTTCACGTACAGTCCGCCAAGAAACGTTTGCAGCGCGTTATAGACGTCCGTAATCGGGATGCCCAGTGTCTGCACTTTGTCGGTGTCCACGTCCACCTTGTATTGCGGCACGTTGTTGCGAAAACTGCTGACCACGTTCGTCAGCTCGGGACGCTGATGGGTGGCATCCACCACCGCCGCGGCCGCGTCCGCAAGCTGGT
This sequence comes from Bryobacteraceae bacterium, assembly GCA_025350445.1. The sequence continues at coordinate 6,538 of JANXXV010000219.1, forward strand.
TCACAT
>JANXXV010000289.1 GCA_025350445.1 Bryobacteraceae bacterium
CGTGAATGATGTCTGCAAGCTGAAACTGGCAACCTCCGGCCAGTTCTTTCGGAGCCGAACCCGGTTGATGATGGTACAGTACCGCCAACCGGATTGGATTCGGCAGTTTCCAATTCTCCAGGGCCGCGGCTGAAAGCTCACAGTGATTCACGCCCAGAAACTCTGTTTCGCAATCTTCCGGTGTTCGAACATCGCCGGGTGGCAAAGCTTCTATCATCCGGGCGATGTTTTCATATTGATCCACCAGCGCGATGGCGATCAACAATTTCCCGATATCGTGAAACAGCCCGCCGATGAAAGCGCCTTCCGCATATTCCACAGGCACGCGCTCCACGATGATATCGGCCATCATCGCCGTGGCAACTGAGTGTAAATTGAACCGCGCCATCGACCAGCCCCGCGGCGTCCGGATACTCTTCCACATGCGATTGACCGAAAAACTCAGGGCTGTATTCCTTAACTTCGTCAACCCCATGATGGCGATGGCGTGGTTCACCGAGTTGATTGTTCCGCTGCAACCGTAGAGTGCCGAATTCACCGTCTTGAGTACGTTGCCGGCCAGAACGGTATCCTTTTCGATCAGCGTTGCCAACTGCGCAAACGACATATCGTCTTTGGCCAGGCTGGCCAACAGGCGATTGAGAATCGGCGAAAGTGGCGGAAGGCTGTTGAGACTGCCCAGCGCCTTTTGCTTGTAACTGACTAGCGATGCGTTCGACGTCACGATTTCTTTATCGGCGAAGAAAGAGCGAACTTTAGCAAGGTTTCGCGCGTTAGGATATCAACATGTCTGCCGCATGCATCTTTTGCAAGATTGTATCGGGTGAGATTCCAGCCCACAAAGTCTATGAGGACGACGTGTCGATCGTCTTCCTCGATAACGGTCCCTTATTTCCCGGACATTGCCTGGTTAGTCCCAAGCAGCATATCGAAACCTTGGCCGATCTGCCGGCCGCCCTGTTGCAACCGATCTTCGCAAATGCCCAGTTGATCGCCAAGGCGCTGGAACTGGGACTCAACGCCGAAGGTTCTTTCGTGGCCGTCAATAACCGCATCGGCCAGAGCGTTCCGCATCTGCACGTCCACGTGGTTCCCCGGCGCAGGAAAGACGGATTGAAGGGTTTCTTCCGGCCTCGTCAGCCTTATCGCGACGAGGCGGAGAAGACGTCGGTCCTGCTGGCCCTGCGGTCCGCCGTGAAGCAGTTGCTGGCCGAAATCGCGTAACAGGCGCCGGTCCCGGCTTTCATTCGGCAAGCGAGGTGTCGCATGTCCTTCCTCGGAGACATTGAACTTAGAGTGGAAACCCTCGCCGGGCAAGTGCTACGGGGCGTTCAACTCATCGAGGCTCTGGCTCCTTACGCGAAACAGCCCGCGGCCGCTTCCAAGGCTGCCCGCGATCTCTCCAAACAGGAAGCCTTCGAATTGTTGATGTACCACGTCATCCAGGGCGAGATCGTCCCGAACGAAGCCGTGAAACTGGACGCGAAAGGTAAAATCTCCAGCCCGGCGCCCAACCGCAGGGTGAAGGTGCGAACGTCGATGGTTGGTGTCGACTTCTATCAGGCGTCGATGAAGACGAATTTCAAGAACGGGTCCGCCGGCGCCACCAAGGTTGCGGCGTTCGATCCCACTCCGGGCTTCGCCATCGTCCTTCTCCGCCTGGCGAAGTTTCTCAAGAAAGACTGGGGAGCGACGCGCGTTGTTTGGGGTGGCATCGGCCAGGGCGCCGATAGCAAGCGGAAGAACTGCCATGGTGAGGGCACTTGCGTTGACTTCTATGGAGCGATCACGCAGCGCGGCACCTTTGACGTGCTCGCCGATTGGACCCATAAACCGATCTATTCGCCAAACGGAAAACGCCGTGGTCCGTGGGGAGATACAGAATCTCCCACTTACTATAGGCTTCGGCCCACCGCCGACCAACCGGCCTACCAATTCTTTCTGGATGTCTACCGCTTCGCCGCGACAGAGTGTACCGATGGCTATGGGAAGGCCCCGACGTCAATTGGCATGCCGGGCAGGATTATCCATCCCGACTTTCCGGATAAGGGCCTGCGCGAAGGCCACGAGCAACACATGCATTTCCAAATCGGAGAAGCGTACCTCTAAGCAAGGTGCCGCGCAGTATACTCGACTATGCTTGCACGCCGGTCGTTCCTTCTATCAGCCGGCCTGCCCCCTGTAGCTCTGGCCGTCGCAACAATTGACTCCCCGATTGCGAAATTGAAGAGCCGCCGTTCCGAAGCCCAACCGATTACCCCAGCGGAACGCCGTGCCCGCATCGAGCGCGCACAGCGGCTGATAGCCGATAGCAAAATCAACTCCATCTGCCTGGCCGGCGGCACTTCTCTCGACTACTTCAGCGGCGTTCGCTGGGGCAACAGCGAGCGCCTCTTCATCAAGGTGATCCCGGCCCGCGGCGAGCCGTTCGATATTGCCCCTCAGATATCTCCCTGCGTCTTGGCGCCGGCTGCCGTATAAAACAGGAAGCGCCCGCCGCGCGACCAATCGGAACCAGTCTTCGCGTTTTCGCTCTTCAGCAACAACTCTTCGCTGCCGCCACCGGACGCATCTTTCCGGTAGAGATTTCCGTCTTTCCCCGTGAAGACCAGCATCTTGCCGCCTGGCGGCCACACCGGTGCCGACCCGCCCGGCGGGTCGTTCGTCAACCGCGATTCGTTGCCGCCCGCTACCGCGCCGCCCGTCGCTTCGCCCAGCCAGATATGTGAGGTGCAAGGGGTACAATGAAAGCGTTATGAGCAATTCCGCAATAATGTGCGACCCTGAGGTCATGAACGGGATGCCGTGTTTCCAAGGCACGCGCGTGCCGTTCAAGAACCTGATCGACTACTTAGAGGGCGGTCACTCGCTCGACGAATTCTTGCGGCAGTTTCCCACGGTGTCGCGTGAAAAGGCAATCCAGTCGCTTGAAGAAGCGAAGGAATCGCTGCTTGCAAAGATCGCATGAAGGTCTTGCTGGATGAGTGTCTGCCGATTGATTTTCGACACCACTTACCTGGGCACGAAGTGCATACGGTGGAGTGGGCAGGGTTCAAGAGCCTAAAGAACGGACACCTCCTCAAGCAGGCGGAGAGCGCAGGGTACGATGTGTTTCTGACGGTCGATCAGGCTTTCCCGGAGCGGCAAAATCTCTTCCACCGAAAGATTTCGGTCGTGCTCATTCGCTCGCGAACCAATCAGATGGAGGACCTTCTGCCAGTGGTTGGAGCGATTATGGCGGCTCTCGTCGAGATTCAACGCGGGCAGGTCTCATTCGCCTTCTGACTGGCTGACGAAACAGAGCACCGAAATCGCAAGTTGGTGCAGAAGAGGGGCAGGGACTACTTTGCGGATGACTACGCCGTTACTCAGGAGCGGGTCACTCCTCTGTTGGTCAAAGATTGCACACTAAGGGCCAAGAAGGGATCTCTGAGTGCCTGTCGGCGGAAAACCCTACTTCGCGTTTATCGGGAATAGCCGAAGCAAAGTTCGGCCCCTATCCAATCGAGGCTGCGGTTCGCAGCATACCCTTTTGGGCATTGCAATTGAAATATTCGAAGTATTGGCCGTCGGCGGCCGCTACCGTCACCTCGTGGTATAGCTTCCACTTTGCGGCCGGACCCATCGTGCCAAGGTACTTCATGGCTGCGCCGAAGATCGCAAGGTGGGCGGGATGCGACTCGGACCAGCGTTCCAGCGCTGCCGGGCTCTTCCACCAACTCATGCCGAAAGTCTTCTCCGTAAGGTGGCCTCAGCCGTCGACTACCGTCATGTAGCGGTTGGCGAAGCATCCGATCTGCAATCCGTCGTCGCGCAGAAAATCCATACCAGCGCGCAGTACAGACTCGACGTCCTGGAGGTACATACGGCGCTCGTCTGTCTGGGTCGCGGACCAGTCCCGGCCGGAGCGGATAAGACAAATATTTTCGTGTGGAATCACGCGCTGACGCAATCCCTCGGTAGCCAGACGTGGCCCTCCGATCGGCGCCATATCGTGAGTCTGGGACATCGGAACGCGATCCCGCGCACTTCCCCAGTAGGCGTGCTCTTGAATCGCGTCGCTGAAGCCGTCCGCCAAACAAGCCACCCATTCCGGATCGTTCGACGAGAACAGAGTGTCGAAGCGCTCGATAGAAGGCCTGGGTACCTCGGCGAAGGCGCCCACGGCGCCTTCCGCAATGACATCGTTGCCCGAGGTGGCGCCGTACCTCCCGAACCAGGGATCGAACTTGGCCGGGGCGTCCCAGTAGCCGACGGAAATGCCGTTAGTAAAGCTCGCTTCGTCGATGTACAGAGCACGATCACAATGACCCGGGCCCTCGGCACTTCCAAACGCACTGGCGATGCTCTTCAAAGCTTTGTCAGCCCCGTCAGGGCTTAATGC
>JANXXV010000350.1 GCA_025350445.1 Bryobacteraceae bacterium
CCCGAACCTTATACGCTCCCGCGGGCAGATAGGGGAGTGTATAGCTTCCGGTGTTCGTGGTCGTGGTGCTTGCCTCCACCCCAGTGGCGGCGTTGGCGGCGACTACGGTCGCTCCCGGCACTGTGGCATTAGCGGAATCCGTAACGGTCCCCGTCAGCGTGCCCACCGGCCCTTGCCCGAAGGCAAGTCCAGACAATCCAAACAATAGTGCGGTGATTGCAACTAACTTGCGAATTGCAACTAACTTGTGATGCGTAATATTCCTCATTTGGCTTCTCCCATTACGTACCAGACTTCAGCGTGAACAATGTTGACAGAACACAGAAGCTGAAAGTAACATCCTAGTAACACTCAAAGGTTATTCGTGTAGTATAAATCTAGTACTTTTGCAAGTCAAGCGGCCCAGCGACAGTCCCCATACATGCGCGCGGATCAAATAAGGCTTTGGCTCGCACGCGCGGCCTGTCTAGCTGCAGCCACCATCCTATTCCTCACATGGTCCGCCACCGGAGACACCCGCGGCCCCATTCTTTTTCAGGACCAGGCCCAGCAGGCAGGCATCGGCTTTACTCTCGAAAACTCGCCAACCGCGGCAAAGCACCTGCCCGAAACCATGGCCGGCGGTTTAGCTGCCTTCGACTTTGACGGTGACGGGAAGACTGACATCTTCTTCACCAATGGAGCCGCGATGCCGTCCCTGATCAAAGAAGGACCACGCTACCGCAACCGGCTCTTCCGAAACACCGGAGGAATGCGCTTCGAGGACGTGACGGAAAAGGCCGGACTCCAGGGCGCCGGCTACTCGATGGCCGCCGCAGTGGCCGATTTCGACAACGACGGCCACCCGGATCTCTTTGTAGCCGGCGTCCGCCATAACACTCTCTACCGCAATCGAGGCAACGGCACCTTTGAAGATGTCACCGCGAAGTCGGGAATCGGCAGCGCCGAATGGTCCGCCGGTGCCGCCTGGTTCGATTTCGATAACGACGGCCTGCTCGACCTCTTCGTCGTCAACTACGTCGACTGGAAGCCGGAATTCGACCAGTTTTGCGGCGATGCCGGCCGCGCCATCCGTGTCTATTGCCACCCGCGCCTTTTCAAGGCCACCGCCAACCGCCTCTATCGAAACCTGGGGAACGGCCGCTTCGCCGACGTCTCCGCCCAGTCCGGCATCGCCGCACACTTGGGGAAGGGGATGGCCGTAGCGGTGGCCGACTACGACGGCGACGGCTTCCCCGACCTGTTCGTGACTAACGACAAGATGCCCAACTTCCTCTTCCACAACCTGGGCAACGGCCGCTTCCGGGAAGTGGCGTTCGCGGCAGGCGTTGCTCTGCCGGATACCGGAACCGAGATGTCCGCCATGGGAGCCGATTTCCGCGACCTCCAAAACAAAGGACTTCCCGATATCGCAATCACAGCCTTGGCAGGCGAAACCTTCCCTCTGTTTCGCAACCAAGGCCGCGGACTGTTCGCCGATGCCGGCATCGCGTCGCGCCTCGGCCCGCTCAGCCGCCTCTACAGCGGCTGGGGCATAGGCATTTTCGATTTCGATAACGACGGATGGAAAGATATTTTCACCGCGAATTCCCACGTCAACGACCGCGTGGAAGATTTCGAAGCAACCGCATACCGGCAGCACAACAGCATATTCCGCAACACCGCGGATGGACGATTCGAAGACGTGTCCGGGCAAGCCGGCCCAGGTTTCCTACAAGCAGCGCGCCCCCATCGCGGCTGCGCCTTCGCCGACTTCGACCAGGACGGCCGAATCGACGTGGTCACCTCGTCGCTAGGTGACCGTCCGGAGCTGTGGCGGAACGTCAGTCCCCAGAGCAATACGTGGCTGATTCTGAAATTGACGGGCACAAAAAGCAATCGCGACGGCATCGGAGCTGTAATCCGGATCGGCGATCAAACCAATCACATGACCACCAGCGTAGGCTACGCATCGTCGAGTCTCTTTGGAGTACACTTCGGCACCGCGCAGCGCAAGGAAGTCGACCGGATCGAAATACGATGGCCAAGTGGCATCCGCCAAGTCTTACGAAACGTGAAGACGAATCAGGTTCTCAAAGTGCGTGAATCGGACAAGCCTTAAGGGGTGGTGTTAGCCAGCGATGCACGCAAACGCTGGTATGCGGCCAGCGCGTCCCGCGCCTCCGCTTCCCGATGCGTGAGTTGATACGCGCGGAAGAGCTGGAAATGAGTGTTCCCATCGGTATCCACCGGGAGTGCATCGTGCAGAAGCGGAATTGCTTCCTCGGCTTTTCCCGTCTGCAGCAAGCCCTGACCCAGCGCCGCGCGCGCCGGCAACAGCCGGGCATCCCCGGCAATCGCCGCGCGCAGGTAAGGAATCGCGGCCGCCGGCTGCTGTAGGTTAAGCAGCGAAGCACCGTAAAGAAACTGAACATCGGCCGCCCCGGCACTCAATATAGGCCGCAGCGTGTCCATCGCCGATTCGTAGCCGCGGCTGCGGAACAACGCCCATCCCAGGCCCATCCGCGCCGTACGGTTTTCAGGTGCAAGAGCCAGCGCGGCACGCCACTCCGCGGCCGCTGCGCGCCAACGCAGCGCTGTGTCGTGAACCTGCGCTGTATGCATATGCGACTCCATGGACGGAGGCAAAGCCAGCAATCGG
>JANXXV010000389.1 GCA_025350445.1 Bryobacteraceae bacterium
CCTGGCGACGGCCCTGGAAGGTGCCGCAATCGAGAAGATACTGATGGCCTTGCACGGTCAGGTGATGCATGGAACCAGTAACGGTTTGGGCGGCGCCCCAGAAAGTAAGTTTCATCCTTTGAATGATACTCTAGGTCTTCACATGAAACAGACGGTTCTGTTTGTTCTCATACTGCTGCCATCGGCGCTGTTCAGTTGGTGGAACCGGGACATGCCGCAGCTAGGCGTCCACCACGATGACGCGCTCTATTGGGTGGGAGCCAAGGCAATTGCTACCGGACAGGGCTATCGCATTTTGAGCTATCCCGGCGAGCCGTTTCAAACGAAATATCCGCCCTTGTTCCCTGCTCTGCTTTCGATCGCCTGGAAGTTGGACCCGGTCTTCCCGCGGAACCTGCACTGGGCGGCGCTGCTTGCATGGTTGATGATGCCGTTTTATATTTTGTTGGTGCGGAGGCTGGTTCGGGACTTTGGCTTTTCGGAATGTTGGAGTTGGGGCATCACTGCCGCGATCGGCTACAACGTGATGACGATCCTGCTCAGCCTGTCGCTGATGTCGGAATTGGCCTTCAGCGTCCTGTTGCTGGCCGTCTTGCTTCTCGCCGAGCGGGAAGCTGTTCCGGGCTGGGCGCTGGGGCTACTCGCGGGAGCAGCCTTTCTCTTGCGATCCCTGGCCCTGCCGCTGGCTCTTAGCGTGCCCCTCTGCTTCTGGATGCGAGGACGCCGCAAAGATGCGATTGGGTTTGTTTGCGCAATGCTGCCGGTGATTGCCGTTTGGCAGGTATGGGCGCATGCGCATCAATTTCCGGCAACTGACACGATCGGACTCTATTACACTAATTACCTGGGTTTCCACCTGAAACATGTCCATTTGCGAGACTTGCCGATTCTGTTCTGGACTAATCTGGACGCCTTCTTATCCGCCACCGGGCGCCTGCTGATCTTCAATCCAGACGAAGGTTTCTGGGCGGTGCAACTTGCGCGCATCACCAGTTTTGCCGCGCTGATGGGGACCTACCGGCTGGTGAAGCAGACGCGGCGATTTCAATTTGCGGCATATGGCATCGGCGCGTCGGCCATGCTTCTGTTATGGCACTATCCGCCCAGCCCGCGTTTTGTATATGCACTTTATCCGCTGCTGCTCACCGGGTGGGTTACGGAGATGAGGCATGTGGTCACGATGCTGCGCGGCGCTTTCCAGAAGCCGAAGCGTGACGAACGAATCGCGGCCGGCGTCCTAAGCGGAGTGGCCATCGGTTACATGGGCATATTCGTTTGGTTCACTTATACCGGGCTCGCCACGTTGATGCCGTCGTTGCTCGACAGCCGCCGGCAATGGATCGTTTCGCACCAACCGGCTTACGAATGGATCAGTAACCACACGAATCCAGATGCCAAGTTTTTCGCCTACGACGATGTCATGCTGAATCTCTACACCGGCAGGCATGCTGTGGGAAGTCCGATTCCGCCGGACCTGCTGCTCCGCGCGGATGACGCCGGGATCGAGAAATTTGTAAAGGATACGCCTTCGGTCGCAAGGGCCATGTCGCTCGATTATCTGCTGCTCACCGACACAGATTACTCAAGGGACTTACATGAAGAACGGATGCAGTTGTTACACAAAACGGTAAGTGGGGATAGGCGATATGAAGAAGTCTATCGCGATCCCCACTCTACGGTATATCGTTACCGGCCGCGTCCACCGGAACTGTGAGAGCCACCCGAATCGCCCGATCGGCCACCAGCGGCCGGCGCGGCAGCTGCCGCCGCATTGCCTGCGCTGGAGGATACCGGCGCCGCACTCCGATAGACCGCGGACGATCTGGACGAGGTGTCATAACCCAGATTCGAGTTATATTGCGGCGACCGGTTCGCGTCGCCGCCCGAACCGCTGAATCCCGAGCCGCCGCCGTTCGATACGGGCCGGACATTTTCATAGACACGGACGACATAGCCAGGCGAGTAGTAGTTATAGCCGAAGGGGCTATTGTAGTAACCACGGTACGGAATATAGGTGAACGACCCAAACATAGGATTCCACATCCAGCCGCTGGAGAGCCAGCTACCACCGTTTTCCTGAATCGATTTCGCAGCCGATAGGTTGGCCACTGCCAGATCGCCAGCCCGGCGGCTGGCCCAGCGGTAGAACGGATCGCCTACCTTGTTGTCGAATTTCTCAGGCGAGAGAACGCCGGTAAGCAACGTCTCCTTGCCCTCCTTCAACGTAATGGTCTGGCCGTCTTTGGTCACCGAGGCTTCGCCATCGTAGACGCGAAGCAGGTCGCCGGAGGCATCCAGACGGATGAGACCCTTTTTGTGGAACTCCACTGTCGAGTCTTTATAGATGAATGTGACGGCGTTGTCTTTCTGCAATTCCGCACATTCCACCAACATGGATCCGGTGAGCAGTTCGACACGGGTATCGATGAGGCGGCTCGAAATCATCTTCATCGAACTGTTCTCCGATACGCGCAGGAACACGCCGGGAGTGAGCAGGATCTCCGCGCGGCCTTCCGTTGTCTTTAGAACCTGCCCCTCTTTGACATCGGGAAAGCGGCCGAATTTCGTATCGAGAGCCTGATCGGCAATCGAAACGTCCCCTTCCGAATAATGGACCATGCCGGAGCGCGCCGATATGGCGACTTGGGCGAAGGAAGTGGAGCAGATCAGACAGGACCCGAGGA
>JANXXV010000488.1 GCA_025350445.1 Bryobacteraceae bacterium
CTGCCGTGCTGAACATCACGTACGAGTACGAAGCGGCCATGGCGTGCAGCAGGAACAGGTGCAGCAGGTAGTAGAAGAGCGGGACGCGGCCGAAGGTGATGAACGGTTGGGCAGCGCGCCGTGCTCTTTTTTCCAAATGCCCAGGAAGAAAATAGCTGGACCCAGGGTCATCAATATATAGAGCAATGACGGCGGATACTTGGTTACGTTCAGGAACGACATTAAGGTGAAGAGGCCATTCGGCTGCGTGGTCCACTTCGACATGTCGCCGTAGAGGTTCGTGAAGCGGAGAAGAAGGAACGCCGCCACCATGGCCTGTCCTATGGTGATGAAGAGCTTGCGCCGCAGACGGGCTTCGAGCGTTAGCAGCGCGCCGAAGCCATAGCCGGCGGCCATCACGCCGATCCACGACAACACAGGGTAGGCGAGGTAAAGAATATAGCCCGGAGCCGGGGTGATGGGGCCTCTTTCATGAATGAACATCCAAAGCGCAGACCATTCGCCCAGAGTCTTTGCGGCGATGCCGTCCAGGGTGTTGTGCAAAGCGATGATCGTTACGCCGATTGCCGTCACGTATCGTGTGGGCAGATAGACCAGCGCCGAGAGGGCGACCATGCACCAACCAATGGCCCAGATGACTTGGGCGTCGCCGATGTAGTGGTAATCGAGGCTGAAATACCAGCCCATACGGACTACCGTCAGTTCCAGGAATACCAGCCAGAGTCCGCGGGTTATCAGGAAGCGGGACACCTCGCGCCTGGTTCGGCCCCGCGAGCTGTAAAGATAGGCACCGGCGCCCGCGAGGAACACAAATGCCGGTGCGCAATAGTGCGTGATCCAGCGGGTGAAGAAGAGTGCCGGCCAGGTCCACCGGGTCTACGGTTGCGTTGGTGAACCAGTCGCGGCAATGATCCAGGGCCATCAGGACCATGGCGATGCCGCGTAGCAGATCTACGGTATCCAGGCGCGGACGGGCGGGGGCCATTAAAGATCAGCCTGTTGGCTTGCCGCTGGGTAGATTCCCGATCCGAAGTGCGCGGCCAGGGGGCCACGCGCGGACGCGGGCGTCCACCCCACGTGGAGCACCAGAGGGAAGGGCATTTATTTGATTTTCGAGAAGTCGGTTGGGTCCATGAAGACCGAGACTACGTGGTCTACAATTTTGCCGCTTACCTCCGATGCCTTCTGGGCCGTTTGCCAGTCGGGGTCGGCGCGGAAAGCGTCCCAGCTTTTCTTGGCCGCGTCGCGGCTTGGGTAGGCCAGGATGTAGACCAACGTGTTCTTGGAGAGTGGGGCGTCCTGCGGTACCCAGTATCCGACATTGGTCATCCCGTGTTTTTCGAAGAGCTTGATTGTGTGGTCGCGGAAACGGGCGAGCAGCGCGTCCAGGCGGCCGTCTACCGTGGTGTAGGTCCGCATTTCGAAGACTCGATTTTCGGCTGTCATAGTCATTGTCATCAAGAGTGTTGCCAGAAGCAATTTTTTTAGCATGTGTTTGTCCTTAGCGGAGGAATGCCTCCGGGAGCCCCCCGTCTACCGGGATTACGTGGCCCGAAGTCTTAGCGCTTTGATCGCTGGCTAGCCAGTATATGGCATTGGCGCAGTCGGCTGGAGTGATGGGTTTGGCGGTCAGCGTCCGCTTGGCATAGAAGTTCGCCAGCTTGGTACGGAGCTCGTCCGTGGATTCGCTTTCTTCGTACGCGATTTTGTATTTGTTCAGGGAGGGGATGAGGCGTTCGCGCGGAAACATGGTGCTGCCTTCCACCACCGTAGCCGGGGAGATTCCGTTCACGCGGACCAGCGGCGCCATACCCACGGCCAGTTCGCGTATGAGGTGATTGACCGCGCCCTTGCTGACGTCGTAGGCTTCGCTGCCGCGCTTGGGCACTACGGCGTTTGCGGAACTGGTGAGTACGATCACCGCCGGCAGATTCTGATCCTTGAATAGCTTGCCGGCTTCGTCGGCTACCAGGTAGTTTCCGGTTACGTTGATATCGAACGTCAGCTTCCACTGATCGTCAGGAAGAACGCCGGAAGCATCGGGTGCGATGAAGACGGCGGCTGTGTTGATTACTCCGTCTACACCTCCGAACTGCAGGGCCGTTTTCTTAAACGCGGCTGCGATACTGGCGCGATGCTGCAGATCCAGGGCGCAACTGGCTACGGTTTCACCTCCGGTCAGTTTCGCAACCAGGTCCGCGGTTTCTTTGGCTGACTCTTCGTTGCGGTCGGCAATCATCAGGTGCGCTCCGCCTTGCGCCAGTTTCAGCGCGGTCGCACGGCCTATGCCGCTGCCTCCGCCTACGACCACAAAAATCTTGCGGCTTAGTTCCTTTTCCGGAGGCATGCGTTGCAGCTTTGCTTCTTCCAGCGCCCAGTATTCGATACGGAAGGCTTCGCTTGGGGGCAGAGCCACGTAATTCTTGTGGCTGGTGAAGCGGTGGGATTCTTGTGGCGTCTTCGATTGCGGGAGGTGCTCCACTTCGTCTGTATCCGCCATTGCGGTTGCACCCGCCATTACGTTCTTGGCATTCACATAGAACTCGCCGGTGATGCGGGCTTCGGTTTTATTTTTTCCGAACGTGAACATGCCCAAACCTGCGATTAGCACCACCGATGGATTAGGATCGCGCAGGGCCGGGGAGCCGGGCTCGGCACAGGCGTTGTAGTAATCGGCGTACTCGGCGCGGTAGCGCTCGGCTGTACCTGCGATCTTGGCCTTGAGGTCCGCCACTGTTTCGTTTTCCGCGTGCCAGTCTACGAACATGGGACGGATGCGGGTGCGGATGAAGTGATCGGGGCAACTGGTGCCTAAATGGGCGAGCGCTTTGGCGTCGAGCGAATTTACGAAGTCGATCATTTCCCGCGAGCCGTCGTAGTGGGCAATGGTGCGGCGTTTGGTGGCTAGCTGGCCGCGGAGATATGGCAGGATGGCCGCGGCAACCTCAGTTGGTTCGCTGTGTGTTGGGAGCTGCGTGCCGCCGAAAAGCTTCTTTCCGTCGTGATGTCCGGTTACGAATTCGCCAAGCTCATCGATGATGGTGATGCTGTTCAGGTAAGACTCGCGCTGTGTATCGCCCCAGGTGAAGAGGCCGTGACTGCCTAAAATGATGCCGTCCGTTTTCGGATTTTCGTTGACGGCCTGGTTCAACATCATTCCCAATTCGAAGCCGGGGCGCTGCCAGGGGAGCCAGACGATGTTGTGGTTATATCGTTTGTTGAATTCCGCCAGCTTTGCTTTTCCGTTGGCGCTGGCGGCAAGGGCAATGGCCCAATCGGGGTGCAGGTGGTCTACGTGCGGGAACGGCAGGAAGGCGTGCAGAGGCGTATCAATAGACGCCGGGGCTTTGCTTTCGCCGAATGCGCAGATCGGGTAAAAGGCTACCATCTCGTCTTCGTGTTGTTCGCCGCGGTATACCGCTTGGAGTTGGTTCAGGCGGTCGAGATAGAGTAGCGCGAAGCCGGATTTTTTGATGCTGCCCAGGTCGCCCCCACTGCCTTTTACGGCCAGGACTTTGACGGTGTTGCCGGTGAAGGGGTCGCGCAGGTCTAGTTTCGAGCTGGTGTTGCCGCCGCCGAAATTGGTGATGCGCAGATCGGCGCCTAATAAATTTGACCTGTAGCGGAGAAGCTCCAGCGTGTCGCCGGCTAGAGACTGAGCTACTTGGTCATCCCATAGATCTTTTAGGTATTTCATCAATGTGATGGTACTAAATGCGGGAGTGGGACTTGTGGTTTGGGGTCTGGGGTCAAGGCGGCGGACTCCGTGGCGCTCAAAGTTCCGGGTTTGGCGGGCTTCTGCGAAACAAAGCCAATTTCGGGGTCGGCTGTTTGTTTTGGTTCGGTTGCACGGCGCTCTTTCTGGAGTTTGAGGAGGTGATCGATGGCGCGGTAGTAGGCTCGCGCGATGGCGGCTTCGTAGCGGCGGAGATTGTCGAAGGCGTGGGCATTGTCGTTGAAGGCGCGGGCTATCGCTTCCGATTCATTGGCCGGGGTGCGCATGCGGGCAGCACCGGGAATGACGGGGGCGGGCATGGTGGAAGGCTTGCGGCGCAGGAACGTGGTGGTCTCGATGCTCCGGGCGCTCAGGAGACGCCAGAGGTTTTCGGCGATTTGGGTGACGAGGATTTGTTCGTGCAGGTTGGCTGGATTGTAGCTGTGGGTCAGGTCAGCTTCCAGCGATTCAAAGGCTGCCGGGTCTTCGCCAGGGATTATTAGTTGTTTCGAGGTTAGGCCGTGCCTGGTTGCGTTGTTGCGAACGGCTGATTTGGATTGCTCGGATTGCGGGCCTGTGGAATATTGTGCGTTGGCTTCGGTTTGCTGCTATTTGTTTCGTCGTGCTCGTTGTGTTGTACCGTTCCTTTGTGTGATTAGAATTTTGGCATTACTTTGGTTTGATTTTGAGGTAGAGGCTTGCGGGGGTGTTGAAGTTTTTTGGGTAAGCCGCTGATTATGGGGGAGATTGAGTTTGTCGAATTTTGGATTATTGGCTTTTGAAAGAAGACTTCAACCTATCGCCTGACCGTGATCAGCCTGTCTTGCTTCGGAAACGTTTCGACTTCGATGTCCTTGTAGAGGACTTCCTGCGGGCCTGTCCAGGCGTGGAGTTGGACGCCGATGGGACCTGCTTTGACGCGGGTGGGATCGGCTTCGCGCCAGTCCATTACTTCTACGCCATTCATTGCCGTGCGGACGCGGTTGCCTTGCGCCAGGATTTCGACTTCGATCCATTCGTGTTGGCTGGTCACTTGTTCTGTAGTTGTTTTGAAGACGCGGATGCCCTTGGCGTCGATGTAATCCCACATGCCTGGCTTCGGGAAGACCACCAGCGGGCCGCGGGTGTACCACTTGTTGCCGGGACGCTCAACGATCCCGCTCCAGAAGGCTACGCCCGCGTGGTTGTCCGACTCGGCCATTTTTGAAGAGAGGGTCAGGCGGAAGTCTGAGTAGCTTTCGTTGGTGAACAGGAAGCTGGTGGGCACCTTGTCATTGAATTTGCCTCTGATGACGCCGTCCTGGACGGACCACCATTCTGGATTCCCTTGCCAGCCGGCCAGTGTTTTGCCATCGAAGAGTTTCTTCTTGATGGGCTTGCCGTGGCGTGGCGCTAGCAGCGGTATGGCGTCGAGTTCGGACGCGGTTAGCGGGATGGTTGGCGGACGCGGTGGTGCTTGTTGGCTCCACAGTCGCGAGGCAGCCAGGAGTGCGGCAATCGCGATTTTCACTTGGCGAACTTCTGGACGCGCCAGTTCTTGATTTCCGCTACGTAGATTGCGCCGGTGCTGTCGACTGCCAGGTTGTGGGCGAAGTCGAATTTGCCGGGAGTCTTGCCGTAGGAACCGAGTACGCCTTGGATCTGGCCGTCCAGGTTGAGCTTCACTACGCGGTTGTTTACACCGTCGCACATGTAGATTGCGTTTTCGCGGGCTACGTAATAGAGGCCCCACGGGGCACCGACGTTCGTCCATTTGGTGAGGAACTTGCCGGCCTGATCGAAGACCTGCACGCGGGAATTGGTGCGGTCGGCTACGTAGACGCGGCCGGTCTTGTCAACAGCTACGTCGTGCACGATGTTGAATTCGCCGTCAGCGGTTCCTCTCCTGCCCCATTTGCCGAGGTATTCGGCATCTTTACTGTAGTGGACTACGCGGGAGTTTTTGTAGCCGTCGGAGACGAAGAAGTCGCCCTTGCTACCGAAGGCGAGGCCGGTCGGTTCATTGAAGCCGTCTTTGGTTTCGTCGTTCCCTTCCCTGGAATAGGGCTGGGCGATCACCATCAAGACGCGGCCGGCCGGGCTGAATTTGATCACGGCGTGACCCTTGACGTCAACGCCCCAGATGTTGCCGTCGGGACCTACGCGGATGCCGTGGGAGGCCTTGATGGGCACGTCGGTCCAGGCTTGCAGCACCTTGCCGTTTTTATCGAATTGGATTACGGGGTGCGCGCCGCGGTTGAAGACCCAGACGTTGTCGTTCTTATCGACGTCGACTCCGGTGGTCTCGCCGAAGTTCCACCCGGCGGGTAGTTGGGCCCAATCCTTAACTACTTGATTGGGGAGAGCAGGGCCGGAGGTTAGCTCGGCTGCGGCTAGGGGAAGGGTGAGGGCTAGGCTGAGCAGAAGGTGTTTCATTGGAGGTGAGCGTATCGCACGCGGGGGGCTGCGTCAAGCAGACATTAGAGTGAACCGGCCGGGGGGCCGGTTGCGGAACCGGGGTTCCGCCGTCCTTGGTAGACTGTGGATGAGCGTTTCAATTTATGATTTCTATCGTGATCCCGATTCACAATGAGGAACCGGCGATCCTTCCTTTGTACGATCGATTGACTACCGTGCTTGAGGGCTTGCAGAAGCCTTACGAGATCATCTTCGTGGACGATGCTTCCACGGACCGCAGTTTCGATCTGCTGGCGAATCTGGTGGAGACCGATTTGCGGTTGAAGGTGATCCGGCTGCGGCGGAATTTCGGGCAGACGGCGGCGCTATCGGCGGGATTCGATGAGGCGCAGGGTGGCGTGATTGTTTCGCTGGATGGCGATTTGCAGCATGAGCCGGAGGACATTCCGGCGTTGTTGGCAAAGATTGACGAAGGCTTCGATATTGCCAGCGGGTGGCGGAAGAACCGGTTGGATAATGCGGTAACGCGGAAGATTCCTTCGCGGATTGCGAACTGGTTGATGGCGAAGGCGTCGGGCGTTGACCTGCGCGATTTCGGGACAACGTTCAAGGCGTATCGCGCGGAGATTTTGAAGGACATCAATTTGTATGGAGAATTGCACCGGTTCATTCCGGCGCTGGCCAGCTTCTATGGCGCGCGCGTGGCGGAGGTGCCGATCAAGAACGCTCCGCGCTTGAGCGGGGGATCGCATTACGGGCTGGGGCGGACGTTCAACGTGCTGTTCGACATTATTACTATCAAATTTTTGTTGAGCTATTTCACGCGTCCGATGCATTTCTTCGGACGGATCGGGTTGTTCGGAGTTACGGTGGGCGGCGGAATTCTTGGCTATCTGGCGATCTCGAAATTGTTCGGGAATGAGATCATGATGGAGCACGGTCCGCTGATGTTGGCGGGCGGGTTGCTGTTTCTTACAGGCCTGATGATGTTCAGCACGGGGTTGTTGGGTGAAGTGCTGATACGGACTTACTTTGAGAGCCAGGGGCGGCGGATTTATGCCGTGCGTGAGATTCGCACACGGCGGGAATCGGTGTCTAGCACTTAGAGGGCTGGGGCTAGCATTTGGGCTAGTTGTTCGGGTTTGTGCGCGCCGGATGCGATGAGTTTGCCGCCGGCGAAGAATGACGGTACAGCGCTTATTCCTTGCGCTCTGGCGATCTGTTCTTCGGCCATTACTTCTTGCGTCCCTTGATTTCCGCTTGGGAATCCGATGCCGCTCTGCTTGGCGATTTCGCGCAGTACTGCCGGCGCGCCTACGTCTTGGCCATTTAGAAAGTAGGCCTGAAAGAGATTTTCTACGATCGTATCTTGATCGCCGTTTCGGCCTGCCAGCCAGATCAAACGATGGGCATCGAAAGTGTTGGGTGTCTTCTTGATGTTATCAAAGCGGAAGTGGATACCTTCTTCGGCGCCGGCGGCTGTTACGCTGTCTTCTAACTCCTTCGATCTTGCGATGCCGCCGAATTTCCTGGTGCGGTATTCCTGCCGGTTCATGCCTTCTTTCGGCGCGCTGGGATTGAGCTGGAACGGCTTCCAATGGATCTCGGTTCGCGGTTTTCCTAGGAGAGCTAGTGCCTTTTCGAGGCGGCGCTTTCCAATAAAACACCAGGGGCACACTATGTCCGAGACTACTTCGACGGTCGCCATACCCGCTTAGATGCGACGGGCGAATGAAAGTCGCAACAGGCTCGGTTGTTATCCTGAACGGGTATGCCTAATGACGACAGTAAGCCTAAGTGGTGGCAGGCTTTCTGGCAAAGCGTGGTCCGTTATGAATCGGGGAAAGTTACGCCTTGGCTTGCGTTTCGAAACGCTCTGGGTATTACGCTTCCGTTGTTATTCGGGGTAATCACCGGTTCGCTTGCCGGCAGTGCGATTGTGTGTACCGGCGCGTTGAACGTGTGTTTCTCAGACAACGACGACCCTTACGCGCATCGGGCACGGCGCATGCTGGCTGCTTGTGCACTGGTGGGGGTGGCAGTGTTTGTCGGCTCCATCAGCGGCCACTACAACTGGACTGCGGTGCTGGTGGCGGCGGGGTGGGCCTTTGCGGCGGGCATCCTGGTTTCGATTAGTGGCGAGGCTGCGGATCTTGGCGTAGTGAGCCTGGTAACGGTAGTGGTGTTCCAGGCATTCCCGTCCAGTTGGGAAAGGGCTCTTTATTCGGGAATGATGGCGTTCGGCGGAGGGTTGCTGCAAATGGCTCTGTCGCTGGCGCTGTGGGCGGTGCGGCGCTATGAGCCGGAGCGGAAGGCGCTGGGCGATTTGTATGCGGAGCTTTCGTTGTCGGCCGAATCGCCGGTGGCCTCATCGGCGGCGCCGCCGGCGAGTGCGCAGATTACGCAGGCACAGAATTCGCTGGCTGCTTTAAGCCGGGATCATTCGGTGGAGTCCGAGCGATACCGTTCGTTATTGAGCCAGGCGGAGCGGATGCGATTGAGTCTGCTGGCGCTGGCGAAATTGCGGTCGCGGATGAAGCGCGAGGAAGAGGGACTGGCGGAGGTGGCGATTCTGGAACGATGTTTTCCGATTTACGCGCGGCTGCTGGCGCGGATTGGAAACTGGCTGCTGACAGGCGAGTCTGGGAAGTCTTCGGCGGAGTGTTTGAAAGAACTGAATGAATTGACGGCGGCGATGAAGTATCCCGCTAGAGGCGAGAGGTCGGCGGTGGCGGCAATGGTGCTGGATGCGCGCCATCAGATGGATGCTCTGGCAGGACAGTTGCGGTCCGCCGTGGACCTGGCGGCTTATGCGACACCGACTGGAGTGATGGCATTTGAGCAGCGGGAAGCGCGGCAGCCCTGGAGCCTGCGGCTGCAGGGAACGCTCGCTACGTTGCGCGCGAATTTGACCTTGCAATCGGCGGCGTCCCGGCATGCGGTGCGGCTGGCGGTGTGCATTGCGATCGGCGATGCGGCGGCGCGCGGGTGGAGTTTACGGCGGTCGTATTGGCTTCCGATGACGA
>JANXXV010000493.1 GCA_025350445.1 Bryobacteraceae bacterium
GCCATTAATTATGCGCCGCCCATTGTTAGCCGACGATCAACGCTAATGAACCTAAATCCGGCAGTTCGACTGCTGCGCATCGCATCAAGTCACTGAAATGCCTCAGGATTTCAACTGCTCCGCAGTTCACCATGCGGGTGATAACTGATTCTATTGCATCTGCTTGCGGCTAAAGGTCTATTCGATTTTGAGTGGCTCCAACTGCCGGATTTAGGATCAAGTGTTGGTGCGTGGCCGAACTCACGTTGGAATCGTTCCGCCGCATGGAGAATGTCTTATCCATCTACGAACGGCCTCTCGATGAGAACCAGCCGGTGGTCTGCCTGGACGAAAAGCCGGTGCAAGTGTTAGCCGATGCGCGGGCGCCGCTTCCCGCTCAAAAACCTGGGCGGATCGCCAAAATTCGAAATTGGCTCCGTTTCGCAAAAACCGGCCGCCCTTAGCCGGCCGCCCTTATCCCAAACCATCCCTAAGTTTCCGGAAATTAGCGCTGTTTTGCAATCCGCGAACTCAGCCACCCAAACTGCCGTTATCGGGACCTAAAAAAACACCGCCCAGGCTTCCACCATGTGGTTCAGCCCGCAGTTCTTTGAAAACAAAATAGAAGTCCGCCGATGGCAAGCCCTAGGAGCCTGTCGGAGATAAAATTTCTCGAACGTAGAATCAGTAAGTTACGAATACTACGAGGCCTGTAAGTTATTGATTCTGGGTTGAAAATAGTTTCATTCCAACAGACTCCTAGTTGCGCTCCACCACGATCTTCGGCATCTTTCCGGAAGGCGTCACCGGCGGTAAAGGAGGCAGCGGAGGCAGCAACGCATCGCTTTTCCGCACAATCACCGACCCATGGTCCGCATTCAGCACAATCGCCGGCCCGTCGCCCGCTCCTCCCCGCAGCGAAGCCCCTCGTCCCGACGTCTCCGCTCGAATCGAATCTCCAAATTCATTCTGCGCCTCACCCTTCTGCACAGTGGCTCTCAGATCGAACTTCGATCCGGCGGGCAGCGCCAGGGAAACCTCTCCATTGCCGGTCCGCACATCCATCTTTGATAGCGGCGTGCGCATCGGCCGCAAAACTATATCGCCCCTTTCAATCGAAAGATCCAGACCTTGCGTAAAGTCTGAGATGTCAACGTCCTTCGAGCGCGCCGTAAGCTGCACCGGCCCCACCAGATTCGTCCCGCGGAAATAACCCCGGGCCATCCGGATCTGTCCTGGCGTCTTCTCCACCCGCAGATTCGTCCGGTCTTCGTCAAACCGCAGCGGCTTAGCCAGATTGCGGAACTGCAGATCGCCGCTGTGGACCCCGGTAATCGTCACCTGCCCTTCAATGTTCTCCATTTCCACGTTTTGTCCGCGGCCCTTGAGCTCCACCGGACCCTTCACGTTTACTGCGCGGATCAGATCGCTCTTCCGGAGATCCATTCGCACGCTGCCGCCAATGTTCTGAACCCGCACGCCGGCATTATCGCTGATGATCTCTACGTTGCCGCCCAGTTCGCTGATATCGAAATCTCCGTAACGTCCCCGGCCCTCAACCGTCGAACCCCGCGGGACTGAGATCTCTAAATCCGCGGTCAACGTCCGATCCCCCGGCGCGCGGTCCTGGTTTGTGCGGACCACCACCACCTCGTTTTGATTGCTCAACTCAATCGGAGACTTTTGATTGGCCTCGTCGGCGTCCGTCTGCTGCAACGCCCGCACCGTCTTCCGCCCGCTGACCTTCACCTCGAATGAATCGGTGCCCACCACCCGGGCATTGCCGCGGAAGTTCTCAATCAACACCCGCGGAGCTTTTTGGGTGGATACTTTCTTTTCCTCAATGGGATAGTCGAAGGTGTCTCCGAAGTCGCCGATGATCTTCGACCGGATACTGTTGGGCGCCCAATTGCCCGAGTGCCTCTTAATGAAGAAGGCGCCGGAGCCCACCAGGCATAGGAACACGATCAAGAGCCATTCGCCTCCCGAAAGCCCATGAGCGGAACCCGGCTGCAACCCCGCTTGCGGGTGGGGTTGGCCGGCGGCGGAAATCAGAATCTCAGCCAGCCGCAGCACGCCCCAGGCGATCAGGATGAACGGCCAATAGCTTGCCAGCGTATCCAGTACGGAAAATTCAGGCCGGATATTGTTCAGCAGGAAAACCCCGCCGATCAGGATCAGAATAACCGGGGCTACAATGGAACCGCGTCTCATCGTGGAAGCCCTCCGCCCTGCGCCGCGCCTGCCCGTTCAATCAGTTTCATCAGTCCGATCACGATGATCAGCACCGGCCATGTCCGGCTGAAACTGAACGACCCAAAATGATCAATTGCAAACAAGATGCCCAGCGTGATCAGAATGATCGGACCACGAACCGCCCGTGCCAGATTAACGTTCACGATTCCCCCCGCCGGGCGCAAGCCGCGTATAAAGCATGTAGACGCCCAAAAGGATCAGAAACATCGGCCAGTAACGCAGAATCTGATACAGCCGGATAATCTCCAGGTTGTTCAACAGGAAGATCACGCCAGCGCCGATCAGAATAATCGGAGCCAGCGGGAGGCCGGACGTCTGATGCTGCAGCGGGATCACGCTGGAAAACTCGTCCACGGGTTCGCCCCGAAGCCGCTTGCTCGCCGTGTGATATGCCTCAAACGGCATGTAGATCACCCAGAGCCCCGTAAGCATTCCGAACAACGGCTCCCAACCGCCGGCCGCGCCCGAATTCAGGATGCTGATCAGCGTTCCCAGAATTACTACGTGAATCAGGCCCTTGGCATACTGCCCGTTATAGATCGCCCCCACGCCGGGAATCAGACCGAGAATAAACGCCAGACCAGGCGATGGCGCCGAGCCTCCCACTGGCGCTGTATAAGGTGTCGCGCCCGGAATCGGCGCGGTGTACGGCGAATAGGCCGTCCGCGGATCGGGCGCCGGCGGCGCCTCGGGAACGAAATGTTCCTCGCACACGATGGAGCCCGCGCTGGTTCGCTGGCACGCGGGGCATAACGGCTTACCGCAGGTTCTGCAGTATGCCGTTGCTACCTCTGGATGATTTGCGCAATTCATTTTCTGCTCTGCCCCTCTGCAGGCTTACTTCCTACCCCCGAAACGCTTCGGTCTTCCTCTTCCGGTTCGGTCCATTCCTTATATCGCGACTGCACTTCGTAGACGAGCCGCAGACTATCGTAATATTTCAGCGCCCGCTGCCACGACCGGTGTACCCGGTCGTCGGCCGCCGCCCAGACCTTTTCCGGGCTCAAGTCCGTTGCCTTCAGTTGCCGCGGCTCAATTCCTGCAAACCGCGCCACCATGGAGAACGAAAGACTCGTCATCGCCATGCCCATCGCGAACCGCGGCTGCAATACCGGCCGCAGCCATTTTGCAAACATCGCTCGAATTCCGCCCGTTTGCAAGGTTCGTCCCGCGGACTCCGGAATATGGAACGCAATCTTGGTAAGCAACTCCGCGGGAACAACGACCGCCTCGGCGCGTTCCATGAACGCCACCGCACCCATTACATCGCCGGCAAACTCCGCGCAAGCCGCGCAATCGCGCCGATGCGCTTCGAGCGTCTGCTTCCGCGCAGCGTCCAGCGTGCCGTCCACGTAGTCGCACAACAGTATTTCAAAATCGCTGCAATTCATCGTTACATCCGCGTTGTGATCCGCGTACTCATCCGGCTTCATACTGCCACCTTGTGCCGGCGAAGGATTCGGGCCAGTTCCGCCCGCCCCCGGTTCAGCCGCGATTTCACCGTGCCTTCCGGTATATTCAGGATCTTGGCAATCTCACGGTAC
>JANXXV010000615.1 GCA_025350445.1 Bryobacteraceae bacterium
AGCGAGACCACTTGGCAGTATTTCCGCGATTCGAATAAATACACAGAGCAGCCGTCGGAGAAATGGCCGGAACGGGCGGACCCCGGGCCGCACCACCCTCGTGAAAGATAATATACCGCCCGAAGCGGAGTGCTCCGGCGCGTCAGCCTCAATGAAAAGCCGAATGGCAGCGGGCGCCGAACCTGTTACGGAATGCTCACGCATCGCCGAAGACACAGGTCTGATTTGCGGCTCTGTCGTCAATCGGGTGAGCCGCTTTCGCGGGACACGGAGCGAATATTGGACAACCAATTTCTGGACTTACCGGCAACTATCCGGGCCGATCGACGCGAGCCTGTTTCGATTTGCGCCGCCGAAAAGGCCAGGAAGGTCAAAGACCTCCGTTAACCCTAAAAACGGCAGTCCGTGTTAGCCCGACCCGGCAAGCAATTGAATCGGCAAGGGTTCGAACTGCTTCGCGCTCCACCGTCCGGGTGACAACCTCCTTCAGCGCAACAGCTTGGCGATGAGAGGATTACGCACTTTATGGCCGGTGAATTGCAATTATGAGGTTAATCTTTTCGATGCAAGCGGTGCGATCACAAGTATTTTCAGTCTCTAATCTTCACAAACGAAAGCAAGTTACCAAAAATGGAATTCCGTCCCAAGGCAGCCCTGATCTATTCTGACGTTTGGAAAGTAAGCTCCGCTTTCGGGATTGGCTTTGTTTCGCAGAATCCCAACCGGACAAGAACGGGCATCCCCGAGAAGTGGCTCTGCCCGACCGATCTTTGACAATCGAATAGCCGCTCGTGAGGCATCAAAATGACCAGCAATTCTTCAGTTCCGAGGTAGGGCAGACCCCTCAGGTCAGCGCGGAACGTCCTAGTTTCGCCTCCTCGAATACCCGGCCAGTTCCTCTCGGAACGAACCCAACGCCGCGGATTCGGCGCATATCCATTCAGTTGGAAATTTGGCTTTGTTTCGCAAAACCCGGGCTGGACCAGGAACGGACCGCTAGTCGCGCGTCAAATTGCACGAACAAACCCAACACCGCAGATCCATCGGACATGCTTCCAGCCGGAAATTGGCTGCGCTTCGCACAACTCATTCCGCAGCACAATAGCAACTCACTTTCATGTCCCTTCCTGGGAATTTCTCGGTGGATTAGGGTCTGCGGAACTGTTTCATCCAGAAGCGGCGGACTTTACCACCGGTGGACTGCAAGCAGTTTTGCTGTTCCCCGGCTCGCCCTGCTTTGACCGGGTTTGCCGGGCCATAGCACTTTCAAGGTTTCGTCACGCTTTGCGATACTTGACCTTTCAGGATTCCCTGCAGGTACGACACGACGGCCTCGGTGATGTGCCGCTCAACTTGATCGCTGAAGACGGAAGTGGTTGGCTCATAGCCGCCTTCGGCGAATCCGGCCTGGGTCGGCAGGTAGCCGATCCAGCCATTCGTATAGCCAAAATAGAACGTATTGGCGAATGGCGATAGGTTGCGCACATTCATGGAAATTTCGCAAAACAATTCCACTGGTGCACTCCAGATCGCTGTGTCATTTACCTTAAGGAAGCGGATGGGCACACGGACCAGCGGCGTACCGGACGGACTCGTGCCGGCATAAGCGGCCAGGTCTTCGGTCCAGTCCAGGTCTTTTTTCCGCGGCGTCTCCACCCATTTCTCGCCTGCCCAAAGTTTCACATCGCTCGTCGCCGCATCGATCGCGCGATTGGCTGCCAGGATTTTGTCTCCGAGCAAGACATTGAATTGCGTGAGGTGGCCGCTAATCGGGTCCGGATAAACGCTGTAGATCGGCGCGATGTTCCCCGCCGCGCCGTTGATATAAAGCATTGGCGCGCCGAGTTTCTGCTCGACATAGCTGGAGACGGCGCCTTGGGCATCGCCGCTAACCGCCAGGAACTTTCCGCTAAGCACGGTTCCGTGCATCGAGTAGTTGGCAATCAGAACGAGCGGGGATTTATCCGCCTTTTCAATCCGGATCAATCCGATCTGACGGTCCACCGGGCCGTCCGGATTAAGTCCAAGCGAAATTTTGCCATTTACGTCTCGGGCGCGGCGGTTGATGTTCGCCATCGCGAGTCCAATCCCGGTTGCGAGGCGCGCTGGTTCCAGTTTGGCGAGGGCTTGCTTGGCGCCTTCGACCAGTGTGCTCATAATCCGCTCGGTGTATTCGTCATCCACCGGATGTTCGGAGCGGCCCTTCAACAAGACCTTGTACACGCCCGGAGGCCCGACTTCCGGCGCCGAGTGAGTGTGGGTGACCGTCCACCAGAAGTGGACGGGAGCAATACCCGTCTGTTTCTGAATGCGTTGCGCCACCTCGTCGTAGATAGTTGGAGAGAACAGGCATAGATCGGTCGACACCAGCAGAATTGTTGTATCTCCATCGTCCATGGCGACGATGCGATGGAAGATTGGATCGTGTACCCCATTCGATTGCCGGGCCCCATATCCGAGCAGCCACTTCGGCGTGCTGGGCGTGATGTCGACTTTAACGACGGAGGCGCGAAAGCCGGCAGCCGCTAAGAGTTGACAGACGATGAAGGAAAGAATAAGGAGTCGTATCATTTAGAAACTCAACTTGAGAGCGAGTTGGATGTCGCGCGGCTCGCCGGCCGACAGAATCCGCCCCACCGCCCCGGCTTCAATGTTATTCACCGGCCCGCCGAACACCGGCGTATTGGTGAAGTTAAAAAACTCCGCCCGGAATTGCATCCGCAGGTTTTCCCTTATCGAAAAATTCCGCAGAACAATGAAATCCCAGATTCGAAAACTGCGGGCGTACAGAATATTGCGGCCGCTATTGCCGAAAGTGAACGGGGCGGGAACCTTGAAGGCCGACGCGTCGAAGTCACGGAATAGAGTGCGCTCGGCGGCTTTGCCATTGCCCAGCCTGTCGGGACGCAGACTGGTCCCCGTATTGGCCGGATCGGTGCCGATGCTCGGCGTGAAAGGCAATCCCGACTGCACCGTGACGATGCTTCCGAGTTCCCAACCTCGCATGACTTTCGCAACAACGCTCGATCCGCCCCGGCCGAACGGCAGCGCGTAGTTTAAGCTATTGACGAACCGGTGCTTCACGTCGTAATCCGACGCAGCCTTTTCGGCGTTGTTATTGTTGGGATCCTGGGAGGAGAACCCTTGATTGTCGCCGCTTAAATTGTCCATGGATTTGGCGAACGCATACGAGCTGAGCAAGGAGAGCCCGCGCCAGTTCCGTATCTCCAATTTCCCCTGAAACGCATTGTAGCTCGAATAGCCACCGTCTTCGACGTATGTTCCGGAGGCGAAGCGCGTCCACTGCCTGCGATTTTGAATCGTGCCTGGGCCGGGAACCGGTACGTTCACGGGCCGGGAAAATTCGATCTTGGAGCCTTTACTGGCGACATAGGCGCCTTCGACTGAGATCACCTTCGCGATCACCTTTTGCAGGGCAACATTCCACTGCTGGAAGTACGGATCGCGCATGTTCGTCTCGATCTGAAAGAAACTGAGTGGAATTAAATTCAACCCCTGGGAGATCGGCGCGAACATATTGGCCAGCGTCTTGGTGGGAGAGGGGGCGGTGTTGAAATTTGAAAGCTCATCGGCCAGGAAGGGCGCGTTCACGATGCCCGTACTCTCGGAACGATTCCCTTGGATAAAGCCGTAGAATAATCCGTAACCCAACCTCACCACGAAGTCATTGCGCAGACGCCAGGCCAGCCCGAAACGCGGGGCGAAGTTGTTCTTGTCCAGTGTGCGAAGCGAAGGCCCAATCCCCACCTGGCTCGATGGAATAATCACGTCGGCAAAAAGCGGTAGCAGAAACGGTCCGATCTGTTGCCCGTTGACGTTGATCTTGCCATTGCTGTCGCTGGCAACGACGATCCGCTTTAATACCGGGTCGGTGGACGCCATCTGATTGTGCAGTACTGTCGGTGGATGGTTTAATTCGTATCGCAACCCGATATTCAGCGTGAGCTGGGGCGTCAGCTTCCAGTCATCCTGCAGGAAGAAATGCTCGTTGGCCATCGGCTTGATTCCGAAACTGTTGCGCGGGAAGGTGCGCCGGCCCTGAAACGGAACGCTGAGCAGAAAGTCCGCGAATGAATTACCGGAATAAGAACCATTGAAGGTGAAATCACCGCGACTGCGGGCCGCATTGGTGGTGCTGGTTTCGTATCGCCGCAGTAAGACGCCTGTTTTGAAAGTATGGGTGCCACGAACCCACGTCAGGTTGTCATCCACTTCGTACTTATTGTCGCGGAACTTGATCGGACTGAACGCGTTGGGGTTGAATCCCAAATAGCCCGTGAATCCGAGACCGGGAAAGCCGGGAAAATCGGAACTCTGTTCCACGAAGCCGCCGATTCCGGACAGCACCGTATGGTTGGTATTCAATCCTTGCGGCTCGTTGATAAACCTGGTGCGCACGTAGTTCAGGCGAAATTCGTTGAGTGTCGACTGGCTGAACAAGTGCGTCTCAGTCAGTCCGGCGCGCTGCTTTCGAACATGCAAGGTCACGCCGCCGTTGGCTTCAAATTGGCCCGGACCGTAGGTCTCCGATTGGTTAAAAGAGTAAGAACTTGACAGCGAATCCTTCTCTGAGAAGCGGTGGTCCCCCCGAATATCAAATTTGTCGGTCGTGTTCTTGCGGCTGGGCGCGAAATTGAACGTCCCGCCCTGAGTGTTCGCCATCGGGTAGAACGGCAGAAAGTACAGCGATTCCCTGGCCAGCCTGTTTTGCGGAATGATGTTGCCGGGGAAAGGATCGCGGATCGTCTGACCAGGACGATTCGGGTCGTTGCGGATGGTGGCAGGGTCGTTCAGCGCGGTGCGAAGTTCGGTGAAGTCGCCGCGGCGCATTGCGGCCGACGGAACCGCCGTGTTGAAGGTTTGCGCCCGCCGGATGCGAGTCCCTTCATAGTCGCCGAATAGGAAGGTACGGTCCTTTCCGCGGTAAAGCTTGGGAATATAGACCGGGCCGCCGAGGGTAAATCCAAACTGGTTCTGTTTCACAGGGGGGCGGACGCCGGTCGTGTTGAAGAAATTGCGGGCGTCCAGGACCTGGTTGCGGATAAACTCAAAAACGCTTCCGTGAACCTTGTTCGTTCCGGACCTCAGCGACGCCGAAATAATCGCGGTTCCCTGCCCGTTTTCGGCGGCGAACGCGTTAGACTGCACCGTGAACTCCTGAATGGCATCGACCGAGGGCACTACCGAGGCGACGTCGAAGTATTGACTGGTGACACTGCCGCCGTCCACCATGAATACCGTCTTGCTGTTCCGTGAACCATTCACGCTGATGGAGGGCGCTTCGAGCGACGAGTTTGTCCCGCGGCTGATTGCGCCCGGAACCAACGTCGCAAGCTGCGTGAAGTCCCGCCCGTTCAGCGGCAGATCGAGAATCTGCTTGTTGGCGATCACTTGCCCGATCGTCGCATTTTCGCTCGTGAGGATTGGAGCCGCGGCAATCACGGTAACGCTGTCCTTTACTTCGCCTAGAGTCAGGTTTAGATCGACGCGGGCGATCTGCGAGACATCCAGCTTGATTCCCGGCCGCGTCACGCCCTTGAATCCCGGCTTCTGGACGGTCAGCTCGTAATTGCCCGGATTTAGCAACGCAAACGTATAGTAGCCTTGATCGTTCGTGCTCGTTTCGCGCTTAATGCCGGTATCCACATTGCTGACCGCGACCTTTGCACCCGGTACGGATGTTCCGGCCGGGTCCGACACCAGTCCTGTAATCTGTCCGGTCTGTGCAAACGCGAGACCCGTGAACCCGAGGATTAATAGTATTCGGTGCATTGCCTGTCTCCTAGCGATTTAAGTTCCGCGGTTCGCGGTGAATTCCGATCCCGGAGGCGTAATAGCCTTCCACGGTTATCAGCTTCAATCTGGCGAAAAAGTGCCTGAGGGCTATGTTGCCTTGCTCCATCCCCATATTGGCTGTTTCCACTGAAAACTCCTGAACGCCTTCCGGAAAGGGAAACGCCAAATTGGAATTCGTCAGGTTGTCCAAGTTCTCGCCGCTGTCCAGCGTGAAGCGCACGTTGTTGTTCAGTGAGCCATTAAAGGAAACTTCCTTGGTGCCGCGAGGGCGTATATTGCAGCCGGCGTCGCCATTGTTGCTTGCGAATGCGGCCACGCCGGGAACAAGTAGCGCGAGATCCACGACGCGGGCACGGTCGACGGT
Organism: Bryobacteraceae bacterium; assembly: GCA_025350445.1. Next base: position 6,182 of record JANXXV010000615.1, read on the forward strand.
TTCGTTTAGCGTGGAAGATCGTGTTTCGACCTGCGCCGGAGCGGCCACAATCGAGATGGTTGTCTTGATGTCGCCGACTTCGAGCGCCATGTCCACTTCTACGTTTTGATTAGCCTGGAGCAGAACTCCGGTGCGATCGTACCGCTTGAATGCGGTCTTCTCGACGGTAATTGAATAGCCGCCGATGGAAAGAGACGGAAAGAGATACTGCCCGGCTTCAGGGGGCAACAATGTGCGAACCTGACCGGTGGCAGTGTTGGTCATAGTAACTGTCGCGCCAGAATGGCGGCGCCCTGACAGTCGAAAACGCCGCCGAAGACCGCTTGAAGACAAGCCGAATGCCCCCCTGCTATCGAGCAAGGTTAGTCTATCACCAAAATGGGCTGCGTCAAGGTGCCGAGTGAAACTACCACTTTTAGCGTGTGGGTTGTCCGGTTCAATTAAAGCCAGGCCCACGACGCCATTCGTCAATAAAAACAGGGTGACGGGATTTCATTGTGTCTGTGCGGGCACTTACGATTATTTATGATTCTCGTGCGTCAGGTGAAATTGAGCCTCGCAGTGGTCCGTATGCCAAATCTTTGCAATCAAGCGATTTTCGGTTCCGAAACAACCAGCTCGCGGGACACTCTTTCTCTACTGCGGCGTAGTCGTCGTCGAACCCGTTCTTGCCATCTGGTGAAGCAGGACGGCTTTGAGTTCGGAATCGAGACGCCGTGAAAACGAAGCTCTGACGGGACAAGAATTCGGACGCAGGAGAATCTCGAGCGGCTTGCGGCGGCCGCGCCTGCGATATGGATTCGAGCATGCTCGCGGGCAACGGCCGGATCAGCTTCATCCTAAAAACGGCAGTTCATCGGCCATAAACTGCGTAACTCGCTCATCACCAAGCTATTGCGCTGAAGGGGGTTGTCACCCGTACGGTGGAGCGCGGAGCAGTTCGACCCCGTGCCGATTGAATTACTTGCCGGGTCGGGCTATGACCGGCTGCCGTTTTTAGCTTTATGGAAGAGCCGGAGGTTTCTGAAATCAGCGGACAGCAGTGGCACTCCGCGCAACACGCAGGAAGCGTTCTTCCAGCAGTTGCGTTGCGAAAACGCTGGTTACTTTTGCGGTCGATTTCGACCAAGCCACCCAATGTCCGTTCAAAATCCGGCGAGGCCGTAGAGTTCACGATGCCGTAGCCGCACTCCAGCAAAACCTGGCGATTAAGTTCTATCCAGCGCAGTAGCCCGTTGCACCGGTCAGACGAGCGATCCGGAACAGCGGCAAGCACTGCAGCACGGTGCTTGCCATCTTCGGAAGTTCGGCCTCAACGATGATTGGGCCGCCGAGGGTAAACTGGACGCGGCATGTAGAGCTGGAGTCAGCCGCTACAAACAGTGGCTACGGGCTTTTAGAAAACATCCAGGTGGCGGAGAAACCAGTTGAGATTTCGTTCCATCAAATCGCGAACGTGGGCGGGCTCGGAAATGCCGTGTCCTTCGCGGGGGTATACGACATACTCCACCTCGACATGATTGTCAGTGAGAGCGCGGTATATTTCGGCGTTGTGATTGATGTCCACCGATCCAACTTGCAAGAGGCAAGGGGTTCGTACATCCTTGAGCTTGAATCTCGGTGAGTGCCTCGCGTAACTGTCCGGTACTTCCCACGGTGTGCCTCCGAAGTAAGTCCGCAGCACTTCCTTCGGTCCATCCGTTTGGCCATAGTAAGTAGTCCAGTCCGTGGCCGGTGCGCCGATGGAAGCCGCCTTAAAACGCTTGGTCTGCGTCACAATCGATGCTGTCAAATAGCCGCCGTAGCTCCAGCCCATCACGCCTAAATGGCCGGGATCGGCGATGCCACGGCCAATCAGGTAGTCGATTCCAGTCATCACGTCGTCGTAGTCGCCTTCGCCTTGTGACAATGCATTCTTCATCCGGAAGGCTGCGCCGTAGTTCACTGAACCTCGAAAATTCGGTGAGAATACGGCGATTCCTTTCTGGAGGTAGAGCTGCACAGGATAGGTTCGCGGCTGCGGGAATGCGTCCAGGACAACACCGGTGGGGCCACCGTGAAGCTCTGTGAGCAGCGGAACCGGTTTGCCCGGCTGATATCCCACAGGCAACCACAACATCCCTTCGATTTCCAGGCCGTCGCGTGATTTCCACTTGACTACTTCCGATGAAAAACCAGGCATCCGTGCAAGTTCGTCGAACACGCGGGTCAACTGCCGGGGCAATTTACCCTCAAGGAGCGTCACCTCGGGCGGGTGCGTGCGGCTGACCTGCAAAAATATGGCGCGGACCAGGTCCGGGGTGAAACTAGCGGCCCCGGAGATATTCCCGGCAAGCGTAGTTGTGCGGTCCGATTCAATATCATGGCGGATCAGGAAGTCTCGCACGCCGATGCCCGCCGTGTAAATCAGAGCGTGTGAATCCGGAGCCCAAGCGAAGGAATTTCCACCGCGAAAAACATCTTCCGGATGACCACGGGTGATGTAGCGAATCGCTCCGCCGGCGGCAGAGACCACGCCAACGTCACGCCTCTCGAAATAATTCGAGGAGCCGCCCTGGGAGTGGAATGCGATCCAGTTTCCGTCCGGCGAGTAGGAAGGGTCCGCATCACGGCCCGGTTGAACCACGAGCGGCTTTACCGCGCGAGTTTTCAGATCGACGGTGTATAAATCGGATTGCAGAGAATCCTGGTTGAGCGGTGTGGCATGTGCGGCGTAGACGGCTTGCTGGCCGCTTGGGGATAGCGCGAAAGATGTAACGTGCATCTTGCCTTGAGTGATACGGAGTGCCACGCTGGAGTCAATCGCCTGCCAGTAGAGGCGAGAGTAGCGGCTGTACTTTCCAGAGACCTCCGGGTCTGGCGCCGGTTCGGCATCGGCTGCTAAAAATCCGATGGCGCGACCGTCTGGCGACCAAACAAACGATCCTACCGGTGATGCCGGCCTCGTGAACTGGCGGAGGTTACCTGAGCGCGTGTCCAGCAAAAATACTTGTGCCGCGCCATCGACGTTCGAAAGGAAGGCAAGCAGCTTGGAATCGGGAGACCAGCGCGGGCGGCGGCCCTCGTGTACCAGCTTCGCGCTGCCGCCGGCGATGGGCGATTGATAAACCCGGCCCTGCTGCACGTAGGCGTACATCTGTCCATCCGGACGAATTTGCGGATCACTGAGCAGAGGGAGATTGAGGAGACCTTCGATCGTCCATACAGCGAGCAGCAGACTAAACAAGGATTTCCGTGATCGGCTTCCCGTAATCGACTTCGATCCGTTTGCGGCCGGGTACATCAAGCCGCTTCGGATCGATTCCCAGTTGGTGAAGCACGGTGGCGTGGATGTCCGTCACATAGTGGCGATTTTCCACGGCGTGGAAGCCAATCTCATCGGTTGCGCCGTGAACGACTCCGGCTTTGATCCCGCCGCCCGCCATCCAGACGGAAAATCCGAAGGGGTGATGATCGCGTCCGTTAGATTGTTCAGCGCCCGGCGAACGGCCGAACTCCGTAGCCCAGACAACAACGGTTTCATCCAGCAGACCGCGCTGCTTCAAATCCTGCAACAGCCCCGCAATGGGTTTATCTACCTTTGCAGCCAGGTCACCGTGATTCTTTTTTAAATCCTTGTGCGAATCCCAGGCGTTGCCGGAACCGCCGTGATAAATTTGGACAAACCGAACTCCGCGTTCCGACAATCGCCGCGCGGCGAGGCAGACTTCGCCGAACGGCTTGGAAAGCTCATTGTCCATCCCGTACAGGCGTTTGGTCTCTTCGCTCTCCTCCTTGAACTGAATCGCTTCAGGTGCCGCCATCTGCATGCGGAAGGCAAGTTCGTATGACTTGATTCGCGCCTTTAACGCCGGGTCGGACGGGTATTCCACCCCCGACAGTTTGTTCAAGCGATTCAGAAACTCGAACTCCTTTTGTTGCTCTTCTTTGTAAACGCCAGGCCCGGGCGATGAAAAGGGCAGAGGATTGTCCGGGTCTACTTGCAGCAGCACGCCGGCGTGTTCCGGCCCAAGGTATCCAGATCCATGCGTGCCCATGCCTCCGCAACAATCGCCCGGCGGCTGGCCCAGCACTACATAAGACGGAAGATTCTCGTTCATCGATCCCAGACCGTAGTGCGTCCAGGAGCCAAGGGTGGGCAGATAACCGTCAAAGATATGGTGGCCGGTGTGGAATTGGAGAATGGCGCCGTGGTCGTTGTCGGTAGTCCAGGTTGACCGGATCAATGAAAGCTCGTGCATCTGGCTGCCAATATTAGGGAACCAATCGCTGACGCAAACGCCATTTTTTCCACGCTCGCGAAATCCGCTTTGCATGGGATAGAGCGTCAGCTTGGTCTGGTGCTGCCCTGGAACGAACGCTTTCAAATTTTCTTTGACGAAGGGACTGCTGAGAACCTCTCTGTGCGGTGTTTCCGACAGATGTTTGCCCGCGTATTTGTTCAGCGCCGGTTTGGGGTCGAACGACTCCACGTGGCTGACGCCGCCCAGCATGAAGAGCCAGATCACACGCTTCGCCTTAGGCGCAAAGTGCGGCTTTCCATCGGGAGGCGACCACAGATCGGTTTCCGCCGCAAGGGCCTTCCGGGGCAGAAGCGATCCCAAGGCAAGGCCGGTGAGCCCCATCGACGTATCCGAGAGGAACATTCTGCGGGAACGATTGTCAGAGCATAGACCCAATTTCGGCATACGAAAATTCTCCTTCAACGAAGGGTTACAAAATCATTATGATTCAAGAGGACGTGGACCAGACTTTCACGGGCACGCTGTTTGAGGTCGGCCGAAGGCTTCAACGGGACTTCTGAACCGTTTGTGAACAAGGTGAGTTTCGCGGGATCGCTATAGAGTTCGGCCTGTTGGGTGAGAAAGGCCGCTGATTCGCGAGCTTCGGCCTCTGATGGCGGCCGGTCCAGCACCTTTAGGAACGCCGCGTTTACAAAAGCCTGGGGCGTTGTGAGCCGTTCGGCGAGTTGAGCGGCGACTGTGCGGGAGACGGTAAAGCTAAGCTTCCCATTGGCCAACGCCAAAGCTTGCTGCGGAACAATACTCTCGCTGCGCGCGAAACACTCAATGGGACTGGCAACATCGAACGCCTGCAGCATGTCCATTTGCAGATCGGGCGCGGTACGGAAGTAGATGCTGCGGCGGAAAATATCGTGGCCCTTGGTTTCATCCAGCTCCGGGCCACCCATGGTTGGGTCCAGCTTCCCGGCAATCGCTAACATACTGTCGCGGACTGCTTCGGCCTCCATGCGCCGCACATTCATGCGCCAATAGTAGATGTTGTCGGGATCGATTTTTGTCTGCGGGGAATCGGCAGTGGCAGCAGACGACGCCATTTTATAGGCATTCGATGTGACCATCAGGCGGTGAATAGCCTTCATATCCCAGTTCCGATCCATGAACTCTACCGCTAGCCAGTCCAGCAACTCGGGGTTGGTGGGCGGCTTGCCGCTGCGGCCAAAGTTAAATACGGTGGCCACTAGCGGTTTACCGAAATGACGAAACCACATGTCGTTGATGGCGACGCGCGCGGTCAACGGATTTTCCTTTGATGCGATCCAGCGCGCCAGTGCCAGCCGCCTGCCAGAGCTGGTGGCGGGGTACTTCGGTCCGGTGGGACTATAGCCCTCGGCAGGTTCCTTCAGCGCCTTTACCGCGGCTTCCAGTTTTGCGGTGGCTCCAGCCAGCTTCTTCTCGTCGATCTTGCCTAGTTCGAACTCGTACTTCGCTGCAATAATGTCGGCCTCTGCCTGAATCATATTCGCGGCTCGTTCCAGTTTGCGCGCCTCTTCCGCCAGTTTCTCGGAGTTCTCCGGAACTGGTGTTTTCAGTGCGGCGAATTCGGCTTGGATTCTAGCCTCAAGCGCAGGAAGCCCCGCCTTGGCGGCTTCGACACGCTTTGTCGCAGCAAGAATCACCTGTTCCGGTTCCGGCTTATCCTTCACCTTCTTCAGATCCGCTTCGGCTTTTTCTATGCTGGACTTCGCTTGGGCAACCAGATCGCCGGGGACAAACGGCCGGCTGTCCGGGAAGTAAACTTCCAACGGAAGAGTGACCGGTTGAATGTGAAGATCCGGTTTGCCGAACAGCACCGGCACCGCGGGTTGCAGTGGAACGCTGGTATCCGGATTACTTTCGTTACCGCGAATAAAGCGATAGGTGGGCCGCGAGTCGTCCGCATCGTAGACGCGCGGCATTCCATCCTTCAGGATGTCGGCCTCACCCGGCACGCGATCGGTTCGCACGTCATGCGGTTCAAAAAAGGCGCGGAACCGATAGTAATCGGCCTGCGGAATCGGATCGTATTTGTGCGCATGACAGCGAGCGCATTTGAGGGTCAATCCCAGGAATCCGGCCGAGGTGTACTCCACGATGTCGCCGAGCCAGACATTCCGGTTGAAAAGATACCAATTGCGGGCGAGATAGCCTGTGGCACGCACCACCGAGGGATCGTTCGGCGCCAGTTCATCGCCGGCAATCATCTCCACAATCATCCGGTCGTACGGCTTGTTCTGGTTCAGCGATTCCACGGTCCAGTCGCGCCAACGCCAGATGTGCCGTTGCGAGTAGCGGACCTGGTTGCTTTGACGGTATCCGTACCAGTCCGAATATCTCCAGATGTCGAGCCAGTGACGGCCCCAGCGCTCGCCATATCCTGGGCTCTTCAGCAACTCGCCGACAATCTTATCGTAGGCCTTCGGGTCCTTGCTTACGGCGAATGCGGCGACCTGCTCCGGTGTTGGCGGCAATCCGGTAAGGTCCACGTAGACGCGCCGCAAGAGCGTGGCCTTATCGGTCTGTGGCAGCGCGGTCAAGCCGCGTTTGGCACGGTCGAACTCCAGAAACGCATCGATTGGGTTTCCAGCGGGGTTTCCAGCCGGGACGGCGGGCCGTACCGGATTCCGGAATGCCCAGTGCTTTCGGACTTCGGTGAGATTCACACCGTCCGCATCCGCCACAGGCTCCCCGTAATCGGCGCCGGCCTTGATCCATTCGGCAATGCGCGCGATATCGGCGTCCGGCAGCTTCTTGCCTTTGAAGGGCATGGCCGGTTCGGCGACGTGCGCTATCGCTTTGTAAAGTTGAGAGTCATCGGGCTTGCCGATAGCCACTACGGGACCGTGTTCGCTGCCGCGAAGCAGGGCCTCGCGGGTGGACAGATCCAGACCGCCTTGCTTTGCTCCGGCGTTATGGCAGCCAAGACAGGACTTCTTGAAGAGGGGCTGAATGTGGTCCCGATACAGGTTTGGAGCCTGATCCGGATTCTGCGCCATGAGGTTGCCACCCGCCACGGTAATCGCCACGGTAAACGCCAGTGTCCGCATCGAACCTCTAAGCTTATCGTAAATGGAAATATTTGGGCG
>JANXXV010000620.1 GCA_025350445.1 Bryobacteraceae bacterium
CCCCCCCAGAACGGGCAACATTGGGCCCGGTTTGACTGGGGGTTTGGCGCCGTCTGCTTCGGGGCCAACCCCGTCGCTCCGGCTTTGGATCTTTCCCAGCGAGCGCGACTTCCCGAGCAATCGCATTGAACCTGACATTGCCTTCTACTGACGCGCCGCCAAAATAGGACCTTTCTACTTTGTCCTGACAAGTCCAACCGGGGGGGCCTCCCAAAGATACGCAACATTGCTGTACAATACGGCAAGCTTGTTAGTTACATTTTGCTCTTTGGGGGATCCACCATGCGTTTGCTCCGTTGCTTTGCGCTTGTCTCGGCGCTAGCCGGGTTCGCTTCTATCGCCACCGCACAGATCGGCACCGCCACCATTACTGGCCGAGTCACCGATCCTAGTGGCGCCGTTATTCCAAATGTCTCTGTTACTGTCGTCCAGACCGACACCAATTTCAAGTTCACCGCTGTTACGAATGAGGGTGGACTCTTTCGCGTACAATCTCTTCAGCCCGGCCCGTACCGCGTTACCTTTGAGGCTGGCGGCTTTAAACGCTTGATTCGTGAAAATCTCGATCTTCACGTCGGTGATGTAATGGCAGTCGATACCGCGATGCAGGTCGGAAATGTTAGTGAGTCGGTGGAAGTCACTGCCGCAGCGGCATTACTGGAAACCGAAACCTCCGCCACGGGCTCACTTGTCCAAGGTGAGGTACTCCACAAACTGCCCATGTATCAGCGATACATCAATTCGACGCTGAATGTGGTTCCTGGCATGACGATGGGCGGCTACGGCTACGGCGGAGGTCTCGGAGGCTTTCACCTCGCCGGCCAGCGGGATACGGCCATCGGCATATTCGAAGATGGTGTCACCGGTAACAACCAGACTTCCGGAACCACCTCGGTCAAACCCATACAGAATTCAACGGAAGAAGTAAAGGTGCTTACGACGACCCTTCCGGCGGAGTACGGACATTCGGCCGGCGGCGTAATCAACGTGGTAAAAAAGAGCGGAACGAATGAGTTTCATGGCTTGGCTGCCGATTATGGCCGTAGCCGCCGCATGCAGCACCGGCTGTTTTTCGATAATCTGAAAACCTCCGACCCCCGACCCGGCTTCCCGAACGGTATTCCCACCTGGTTCATGATGCCGGAGGCCAATGCCGGTGGCCCGGTGTTTATTCCGAAGGTCTACGATGGCCGCAATAAGACGTTCTTCTTTTTCGGGTATCAAAAGTTGATTGAGAAGAAAGCGGCGCAAGTGATTATCAATACGCCCACCGACGCCATGAAGGGCGGAGACTTTACCTTCGGCGGTAAGGGCAACGCATTATTCGATCCGGCATCCACAACCCAACTTGCCGATGGAACCTGGACTCGCGCCCCCCTACCGGGCAATGTCGTACCGGCAAGCAGGTTCGATCCTGTTTCGAAAAAGATCGTCGGCCTGAACCCTTGGGTTTCACCGAACGTTCCGGGGTCGTTCTACAACCTCGGTCCACAAAGCAATCTGATTACGGCAGAAAACTCGCGGACATTTCTAGAGGATTTCAATGGCAGGGTCGATCATCAGTTCAATTCCAATTTTAAGATCTACGGTAGCTGGACATACAACCATATAAGCGGTTTGCAGCGGCCAACCAATATCGGGATAAAGGCCTTCGACGGCTCTCAGGGCCTTGAAGCCCCGTTCACCAGCAAGAACTTGTCCTTCGGTGGAACGTACGTCGTCAGTCCGACGATTGTAAATGACATGAGGGCCGGATACTCGCGTTTTCGAAATGATCAATTTTCATATTCGGCCGGCGGGAACTGGCCGCAACAACTTGGCATTCCCAATGTGGATGGAGCACTCATGCCGCAGTTTGGCTCCCCCGCGAATGAACGGTACGAAGCAACCGGCATCTACGGCCTGACTGGAAATGGCAACAACCGGAGCATCTTTGAAACTCTTTCTTTCCGCGACGACCTTACCAAAATCCATGGCAGCCACGTGTTCAAGATGGGCTATGAATTGCTGCACTTCCGGTTGAATGCAACCACAACGAACCGGCCCAGTGGATCGTTCTATTTCGACGGCATGACAGCAGGCCTCCAACCGAACGGGCAGCCCGTGCCAAACACTGGCAACACATTCGCTGGATTTCTGTTGGGATCGGTGCGCGAGGCTTACTTCGACGCCGAGTTTACCTCTTGGCTTCCGCGATCCGACATTCACAGCTTCTATTTCCAGGACGATTGGAAGTTCAGTCCGACTTTGACGTTCAACCTCGGGGTTCGCTATAGCAATGAAAGCCCCTACAACACGAAATACGGATTGCAGAGCAATTTCGATCCGACCGGAACCGATGCGCTGGTCGCTGGTGGAAAGGGAGCGATTATCCATCCGACCGGCGCCTTAAACAAGCGGGATAATAACAACTTCCAACCTCGTATTGGACTCGCCTGGCACCCTCTCAGCAAGCTTGTGTTTCGCGGCGGCTTCGCCATCAATACGGTTGACGTAAAGTTTCCGTCCAGCCGCGGACAGTTTGACGAGTATGTCGGCATTAACGATCAACTCCGCGCAACCAACGATCCGCGGCCGCTGTTCCAACTCAGCAACGGTCCGGCGAAGGCTATCTTCCCGTCGAACGGACCCAATACCGCTGCTTTCGTCAACCCGGCCGCCAACTACAGCGGACGCAACGTTGAGTGGTGGGATCCAGCCCTCCGCAATCCATACATCTTGAACTGGAATGGCGGCGTGCAGTATCAGCTCGGCCCGACGTATGTGGTGGATCTCAGCTACCAGGGCTCGGCTGGCGTCGGCCTCATCGAGCGCTGGCAGTACAACACATTTCCGGTGGATTATGCTGCCAACGATCCGGCTCTGCGGAGCAAGGTCTTCGCGGCAGCGCAGAATTACCGGCCCTACCCGAATTTCGGAAACGTGATGTTACGTTCCAATTTCGGGCATTCCACCTATCACGGCGCCACCGCCAAGTTGGAGAAGCGGATGTCCCAAGGCCTGACGTTCAGCACCTTCTATACGTTCTCAAAGGCCATCGACAGCCAGGATAACGACAACGACGGATCCGGCGTCGCTCCACTACAGAATCGCGGTCTTGAGAAGGCGAGAGCCGGCTATGATCGAAATCATCGCTTCATCGCCTATACCACCTACGAGCTGCCCTTCGGTGTGGGCAAGAAGTTTATGAGTGGCGGCGGATGGAAGGATAAGATTCTAGGCGGTTACGAAATCGCCTTTATCCAGACGTTGGAGAGCGGGAACCCAATGACCTTCGATTTTGCCGGGAGCCCGAGCAACTACTATCCGACGTTCGCTGGAAACCGGCGTCCGAACCTGGTAAGCCAGCCTACATTGCTCCCGAACTGGGGCGACGTCGGTGGGGACCGCTTCACTCAGGCAAACCGCAACCCTACCATCGCCATCGCCAACTTCGCATATCCGGCTGCATTTACGCCAGGGACCGCGGGACGCAACATCATGACCGGACCGCGCCTGCTCTGGTCGCAGGTTTCCGCGCAGAAGAACTGGGCCATCATGGAACGGTTCCATGTGCAACTTCGTTGGGACTTCCAAAATCCCTTCCACAACTACAACTTCACCAATCCGTCATCCCAGGTTAACTTCAGTTCACCGCAGTTGTTTGGAAAGCTACAGAGCGATCAGCGCACGGCTTCGATCGGTGGACAGGCGTTAATGAATTTGACTTTGCAAGTGAGATGGTAGTTTTGATCGTACTTTCGTAATTCCGGGGCGCCGGTCTTGAGTCCAAGGCCGGCGCCATTTTCTTGTCA
>JANXXV010000623.1 GCA_025350445.1 Bryobacteraceae bacterium
CCATGTCCACCGTCAGGCGGCCACCATCGGTCAGACGGCCAAACAGCAGTTCATCGGCCAGCGCACGGCGGATCGTGTCCTGAATCAGGCGCTGCATCGGGCGGGCACCCATCAGCGGATAAGATCGACCATTTGATCCGCGGCCACAAGGCGACGCTGGAATTCACACGCACCGGCTTCACCATTCATCCGCAGGAGCTTTTCAAGGATGAGGCCAAGGAGATTGTCCACGTGAAGACAGGCGCCGAAGATCTCGCCATCCATCACCGCAACCTGCAAAACGCCATCCGCAAGAATGAGGAACTCAACTGCGATTGCAATCTCGGCTACTACGGTGTGGTTGCCGCGGAGATGGGAAACACCTCGTACCGCAAGCGCAAGTACATGAAGTGGGATGCGGCAAAGGAACGGATTATCAACGCTTGAAACTCCCTATTCTCTTCGCCTTGATCGCCGGCGTTGCCGCCGCCCAACCGCGCTACGATCTTTTGTTGAAAGGCGGGCATGTCATCGACCCCAAGAACCAGATCGATGCGATTCGCGACGTGGCCATCGCCGGGGGCAAGATCGCACTGGTGGCCGCCTCCATTGACGGTGCAACCGCAACCAAAGTCATTGACGCGAACGGCCTCTATGTCACCCCGGGCTTCGTCGACATTCATGTGCACGTCTTCCACACCACCAACATTCCCGCCGCCTGGGCCGGTGACAACAGCGTTGATCCCGATTCGTTCAGCTTCCGCGGCGGCATCACCACCATGGTGGACGCCGGCACTTCAGGCTATCGTAACTTCGATCAGTTCCGCGCCACCGTCATCAACCGTTCCAAGACGCGCGTCTTTGCCATGATCAACATCGCCGGCTACGGCATGATGACTAACGTAGTGGAGCAGGATGTTAACGACATGCTGCCCGAACGCGTGGCCGAAGTAGCACGGCGAAACAAAGATGTGGTGGTAGGCATCAAATCGGCGCATTTCGAAAAGCCTGCCTGGACTTCCGTCGATCGCGCGGTCGAGGCCGGAAAACTCGCGAACCTGCCGGTGATGGTGGACTTCGGCTTCTTCCTGCCCGGCCGGCCCTACTGGCAACTGGTGACCGAACATCTGCGCCCCGGCGATATCAGCACGCACGTATTTCGCGCCGCCGTCCCCTGGATCGACGGGAACGGCAAGGTCTACGACTATCTGAAACAAGCCCGAGCGCGTGGAGTGAAGTTCGATGTCGGCCATGGCAACGGAAGCTTTGTCATGCGCAACGCTGTCCCAGCCATCGCACAAGGGTTCTATCCCGATTCCATTTCGACTGATCTACATGGCCCCAGTATGAACAAGGGCTTGGTGGATTTCCCCACCACCGCTTCGAAATTTCTCGCCATGGGTATGCCGCTGGCCGAAGTGATCCTGCGCTCCACCTGGAATCCCGCGCAGCTGATTCATCATCCGGAACTCGGCCACTTGACAGCCGGCTCGCTGGCGGACGTCACTGTCTGGTCGATAGAAAAAGGCGACTTCGGATTTCGCGATTCCTCGGACGCCATGATCAGAGGCGCGGAACGTCTGCGCTGCGAGATGACACTGAAGAGTGGCGTCATTGAGTGGGATTGGAACAGCCGCGCCGCCGTGGATTACCGCAAGCTCGGCCCGGCGTACGGCCTGCGCCCCGGCGTCTACGAGCTGGTATTACCGCCGGTCTTACCGCCTAAGTCCGCCGCACCACCACGCTAACCGGCGTGGACCCCACCGGGATCATAGTGAACAGCGCCGCCGATTTACTGCGGTCGTTCCTGATCGCGCCCAGCCGGATCACCGCCATGTCGCCGGATTTTCGATTCAGCACCAGCGCATACTGTTCTCCCGGCGTCAGCGCGATGAAGCTTGGCTCAGCTCCAACCGCCGTCACCGCGATTACCTTGCGCGTCTTGATATCCAGGATGCTCACATTGCCGGCCGTGGGATTCGCAATGAAAAGAAATTGTTCCGATGCGCACATGGCCGCCGGCGCGTGCCCTGCCAGCACCGTTTCTTTCACCTCGGGAATCCGGTACGGAAACACCACCACAACGACATCCATTCCTTCCCCGGTTATGAACAACTGCCCGCCGTTTGGATTGAAGCAAAGGTTGTCCGGCCGCACGGCGAGCGGCAGGTTCGCGATTACCTTCCCGCCGGGCGTTTCCAACACGGACAACATCCGTTCGCCGGTATTGGCGATCAGCAGCGCCTTGCCGTCCTGCCGGAACCGCACGTTCCCAACGGAGCTTCCAATCCGCACCAGTCCGGCCACGCTTAGCGAAGCAAGATCCACCAATCCAACCGAACCGGCATTGCCGTAACTGATCGCGCTCAAGCCGGTGGAATTCGACAAGTCGAAATCGGCCGGCTCTAGCGGCAGCCCAATATGCGCGTCGGGGCGAAAGCTCTCCACCGCCACCCGGACCAACTTGCGCGAATCCCGGCTCAACACCCACAAAGCGGAACCGTCCGGCGCGATCCGCATCGCCATCGCGGTGGGAGCAGCTAGCGTTTTTCGCGTTACGTTCATCCTCCGGGTGCTGATTTCGTGGATGGTGCCCGACCTCGGTGTCAACGCGTAGACGAACGGGCGCGTTGGATGTGAGATAACGGCGGTGGGTTCGCCGTCGAGCGGGATCTGCCGTACTACTGAAAACGCCGCCAAGTCCACTACCGCAATGGCTTTCCCGGCTTCGTTCGCCACAAACGCATAGCCGCTGAAGCCGCGTGGTTCCCGCTTGCCGCATGCGGCGCTAAGCGCTCCGGCTCCGCCCAGCACAAATTGACGCCGATTCATCACGTGAGACCATTCTAAGTGGTGACGCTGCCACTCCTTGCCCTGTTTCCATTTCTGCTGACCGCCCTCTTTGCCGCGGAGTCCTCCAGCCGGGTGGCTCTCACACCCCCGCTGGCCCGGTGGAAGGCGGATATCGAGGCCACGGGCAAGACGACGGTCGTCCTGGCGCGCGTTTTCACCGATGCCGGCCGCAACGAACTTACGCTGCCCGATGATGCCGACTTTCGTCCGTTTCTAAGAACCCTGCTCGAAAGCAAATCCTTCGTGGCGCAGTTCGTGCAGACTCATGCCATCAACGTGAATTCCAACACCGGTCTGCGGCCCATCTCCGTCGTTCTGCTGAATATGGCCCGCGCCGCCGATTGGGATGGGCAGGAAGATGCAGTTATCGCGCATGAGTTAGGTCACATCTGGTTGCACGCGCGCGGCTACCAGGCTCCCCACGCCGCCAACGGCCTGTCTTGCGAAGCCGTACATGCCGGCGACATCGTTCAGCACATTCTTATCCGCGAACAGATGCGCATTCGCCGCATCGCCTTCCTTCCGTTTTGGATACGCACTCTCGAAGTGGCGCTAGATGAGTTGAACGCGAATACCGCGGACCAGGCGGCGCAGAGGATCGATCCATGCCGGCGCATTTCCAGGCTCGCCCTCTGGGTCGATGTAGCTCTCGGCCTGTCGGACAAAGATTGGTCTCGCGGACCGGAGCTTCTTTCGGCCTTCCGCAAGAACTTCCCGGAACTGGAACAGCCTGCTTCCCGAATTGAGATGCTGCTGCGCGGCCGGAACCTGCAAGGACACCAGACGTATCAGCTTCTGTTGCGTGAGGTGCTGTTCGAAGTTCACCGGGCGGGAGCGCTAGGATGATTCCGATAACCATACAGGCTGATCCAAGCGCGGTCGATATGATTCTTGATGTCCTCTATAGGCAGCACCCTCAATTCGATCAACACCGCACTGTTGGGAGAGATCTCCGCCTTCTCAACATCCAAATCGACTGGGAGCGGAACCACAATCCAGTCCAACGCTGTTTCCTCAACTGACCAACTCGACTTCTCGAAGGCCGCGGACCTCTTCCGCGGCCTCCAGAAGTTACAAACGCATAATCCGGCCGAGTTTCAGCAGATTTTAACCGATGCCGCCGCTAAATTGAAGGATGCGGCACAGCAGCAGACCGATCCTTCGCAGGCCAGTTTCCTATCGAGCCTGTCCGATCGTTTTCAAAAGGCTGCCGACTCGGGGGATCTCTCGGCGCTGCAGCCCCCTGCCTCCGATGGCTCCTATTCAGCCAAAGGCCATCATCATCGTCATCACGGCGGCGCCCCCCCTCCACCCGCACCCGACACGGCAACGCAGAATTTGATCTCGTCGATTTTTGCGCCCAGCCAATCCTCGCAAGCCGCAAACAAGCTAAGTGAGGCACTGCCGGTTATTCTCGCCGGCACTTCGTAGCTATTTCTTCGCAGCCTGCTCGAGCATTTCTGCCAGAGTATCGTTTCCCTGCTGCCTGGCGAGCAACGCTGCAGTGATGCCCCGTTGATCCGCTAATGCCGCCTCCGCACCGCCGGCCAGCAGCAGCTTTACAACAGCTTCCTTGCCGCTCATGGATGCAAACATCAATGCCGTGGCGCCAATCAGGTTGCGGTCGTTCACCCGCGCTCCCTTCGCAATCAATATCTCAGCGACCGGCGCGAAGCCTTTGAAGCTCGCCCCCATTAAGGCATTCGCCCCTGTCTTGTCGCGCGCATGAACGTCCGCGCCCGCCTCCAGCAGCAACCGCAATACGCCCGGACTTCCGTTGTACGCCGCGAGAATTAACGGCGTAAATCCTCGCGAATCGGGAGCATTCACGTCCGTTTTCTCACGAATCAGCCGGGCGGCGGCCGCAACATCGTCGTTGCGGGCCGCCTCCGCCAGCGTGGCATCCGCGCCCAGCGCCAGCGTCCCATGGATTACCGTGAATGTCGCCAATACCAATAGCGATCGATTCATTTCGACTCCTTTCAATCGGCCTTCGCCATCGACTTGATCTCGTCCAGGTCCACCCCGACAGCCTTGGCCAGCCGGGTTCCATACTCCGCGTTTGCCTTGTAGAAG
>JANXXV010000639.1 GCA_025350445.1 Bryobacteraceae bacterium
GCCCGAAGAGTTGATCGGGAAGACCGTGTGGGAAGCCAACCCGATGGTTATTGAGATCCTGAAGAACACCGGCGCGCTGCTGGGAATGCAGAAGATCGAGCACAGCTATCCGCATTGCTGGCGCTGCCATAAGCCGACGATCTATCGCGCTACCGAGCAGTGGTTCGTCGGGATGGAGCGGAACAACCTGCGCACCCGTGCGATGGAGGCAATCCGAAACATCAAATGGATGCCCGCCTGGGGCGAAGACCGTATGTACAACATGATCGCCAGCCGCCCGGACTGGTGCGTCTCGCGCCAGCGGATCTGGGGTGTCCCGATTGTCGTGTTCTATTGCGACGGCTGCCGCGAACCGCTCACTGACAAGAATATTCTGGATGGTGTAGTGGCCTTGTTTGCCGAACACACGGCCGATGTCTGGTACGCCCGCACGGCCGCCGAACTAATGCCCGCCGGGAACACTTGCTCCAAGTGCGGCGGCGGAGCTTTCTCGAAGGAGACCGACATCCTCGACGTCTGGTTCGACTCCGGATCGAGCCATCTCGCCGTTTTGGGCCATAGTGACGACCTTCCGTGGCCGTCGGACCTTTACGTGGAAGGCGGGGACCAGTTCCGCGGCTGGTTCCAAAGTTCGCTGCTGGTGGGTGTGGGGCTGAAGGGCGCCGCCCCGTATCGCGAGTGCGCCACTACCGGCTGGACTCTGGACGGCGAAGGCAAGGCGATGTCGAAGTCTGTCGGCAACGTCATCGAGCCGGATAAGATCATCAAGCAACATGGCGCGGAACTGCTTCGTTTGTGGGTGGCCTCGGTTGAGTTTAGCGAAGATGTGCGCCTGTCCGACACCATTCTTGCGCGCCTGACTGAGGCGTACCGCAAACTGCGGAACACGTTCCGTTTCGCGCTGGGAAACCTGGGCGATTTCGACCCGGCAATCGATTCGCCCGACGCCGCCGAACTGCTCGAAATCGATCAGTGGATCTTGTTTCAGGCCGAAGAGCTGGTCCGCAAGAGCCGCGCCTGGTACGACGGCTTCGCGTTCCATAAGATGTATCACGAGGTCTACGATTTTGCCACCTCGGATCTCAGCGCCGTCTACTTCGACATAGTGAAAGACCGCCTTTACACCGCGGCGCCGAAATCGAAAGCGCGGCGCAGCGCGCAAACCGCGCTCTACCGCATCAACTACGCGCTGGTGCGGCTGCTGGCGCCGATTCTGACGTTCACCTCGGAGGAAGTCTGGGCCAGCATGCGCCATTCGACCGGTGAGCCGGACAGCGTCCATCTGGCGCTGCTTCCGGAACCCGAAGAGTTGACATCCGGCTTGACCGATGCGCAGCGTGACCGCGCGGCCAACTGGCACCGCCTGATGGAAGTCCGCGCGCAAGTCTTGAAAAGCCTGGAAGTAGCGCGGCAGGAGAAGTTCATCGGCGCGCCGCTGGAAGCGCATGTACACATTACCGCCAACGGCGACGTCTATCCATTGTTGAACGAGTATGCCAAAGACCTGCCTGGACTTTTCATAGTGTCCCAGGTGGACCTGGAAAATCGCGCCGGCGATGCGCTGTCGGTGAAGATCGGCCGCGCGCAAGGAACCAAGTGTGAGCGCTGTTGGAAATACACCACGGATGGGGGAGCCGCCGCCGCCTTCCCAACCGTCTGCGCCTCCTGTGCCGAAGCTCTCTCAGAGATGGAACTGGCTTAGCCCGCTCATGCCGGCACGAATTTGGTCTCTGTTGATCGCCGCGCTGGTCTTCGCCCTCGACCGTGCGACGAAGATCTTGATCGAGCGGAACGTCTCCATCTGGGACACTCACAGCGTGATTCCCGGCTTCTTCAATATCGTCCATACGAAGAACCGCGGCGCGGCGTTCGGCATGTTCTCCGATGGCGCCGGCGAGCTGCGCACATTCCTGCTGATCGGCGTCTCGGTCGCGGTGCTGATTTTCATTGGGGTGCTGCTGCTGCAGCCATCGCGCGCGGGCTTCTCCGGTTCGCGCACGACGATGCTCGGCCTGAGCCTGGTGCTGGGCGGAGCGATCGGAAACATCTACGATCGCATCGCCAGCGGGATGGTCACGGATTTTCTGGAGTTCTACGTGGGACAATGGCATTTCGCCGCCTTCAATGTAGCCGACAGCGCCATCACGGTCGGGGCAGGGCTGTTACTGCTGGATATGTGGATGTCGCGAAAGCAGGCGGTGCAAGCGTAATGTTTCCCAAGCTGATCAGTTACGGCGATTTCTTTCTCCCCACCTACGGCGTGATGGTGGCGCTGGCGTTTCTGGCGGCGCTCTGGATTATCGGGCGTCTCGGCCGCGAAGCCGGGCTTCCATCCGAGCCGCTGATGAACCTGGGCATCTACTGCGCGCTGGCGGGCATGCTGGGCGCCAAGCTGATGATGTTCGCCTTCGACTGGCAGATCTATTGGAACGATCCGCGCCAGATCTTCTCCCGCGAAAACTTGCAGGCGATGGGCGTCTACCAAGGTGGTCTCATCCTGGCAGTGCTCACGGCGGTCTTCTATATGCGGCGCGTCCATCTGCCGCCACTGGTGACATCCGACGTCTTCGCGCCAGGCCTCGCTCTGGGCCACGCCATCGGCCGCATCGGTTGCTTTGCGGCCGGTTGTTGCTGGGGCAAGGAATGCACGCGTCCCTGGGCGGTGACGTTCACCAATCCCGACGCGCGCCAACTTACCGGCGTACCGCTTGGCATTCCGCTCCACCCCACCCAGCTTTACGAATCGCTGGCCGAGGCGCTTATCTTCCTGTATCTTTACCGCAGGTTCCACCAGCCGCACCGCGAGGGGTCGATCATCGGGCTGTATCTGATCCTGTACTCCACCGTCCGCTTCGCGGTGGAATTCGTCCGTAATCACGAGCAGGCGCTACCGTTCAACGGACCGCTGTCGTTGACACAATGGATCTCGCTGGGAACCCTGGCGGCGGGCGTCTGGCTGACCACGCATAAGCGCCACGAACCTGTTACCGCATAATACTGGTACAGCATAATGTAGAGATGGCAATTGTCCATCCGTTTCAGCCGTACCGTTATAGCGAGAAAGCCGGAGACTTGAACGATCTTGTCACGCAGCCCTACGACAAGATCAACCCCGCGATGCAGGCGCGGTATCTGCGGCGGAGCCCCTACAACCTGGTGCGCGTGATTCTAGGCGAGCGGTTTGCGGCCGATAACGATCTGGACAACGTCTACACAAGGTCGGCGAAATTCTTCAATGCCTGGATCGCGGACGGCATCCTGACCAAGGAAGCCCAACCCAGCCTCTACGCTTACTATCAGGAATTCACCGTGCCCGATAGCGGCGAGAAACTGGTCCGCAAAGGATTCATCGGACTGGGCGCGGTGACCCCGTATTCCGAGCGGATTGTTCACCGGCATGAGCAGACGCTGTCCGG
>JANXXV010000649.1 GCA_025350445.1 Bryobacteraceae bacterium
AGCCAAACATGTGGAAGCGCACCTGCTCACTCAGGTAACGCCCAATCACGTCTGACGAATTTCCGATTCCGTTGGGATACGCGGCCGATTTCGAGTTCAATAGAATGCGCGTGGAATCGATGCACGACGCCGCCATGATTACCCTCTTGGCCAAAACTTTGTGCTCTTCCCTGGTGAAGCGGTCGTAGTATTGCACGCCGTTCGCGCGGCCCTTGTCATCCACCAGCACCCGCGCTACTACCGCGTTATCCAGAACGCGCAGGCGATTGGTCATGAGCGCCGGCTCAATCAGATAGTCCGATGAATTGAAGAACGCGCCGATGTCGCAGCCTTTTCCGCAAGCGCCGCAATAGTGGCAGGGAGCGCGCCCATTGTGCTCTTTGGTCAACACGGCACGGCGTCCGCTCACTAGTGAAATGCCGATATCCTTCGCGGCTTTTTGCATCAGCCGTTCGCCGCAGCGCGGAGCAGCCGGAGGCAGATGGAACTTGCTGCCAGGCAGCGAATCCTGATCGTCGTCGCCGCCGCACACGCCGATCAACTGGTCCACTTGATCGTAGTAAGGCGCGATGTCTTTGTATCGGATGGGCCAGGGTATTTCCCACCCATCGTGTTCCGGTCCGGCGAAGTCGACGTCCGAATAACGCAGCGAAACACGGCCCCACACATTTGTTTTACCGCCGCGTCCCCACACACGCACCAGGTCGAACGGATTGCCTTTGTCATAGGTGTATGGTTGCTGTTTTGTGTCCACGTAAAACTTCGGCGGCTCCATCCCGGCGGCCCGCCGCGAACGGTCTTCCCACGGCTTCACATGCGACCAGAACTGTGCGCGATTGAACTTCGTGCCGGCATCCACCATCAGCACGTTCATGCCCTTGCGCGTCAGGTTCCAGGCGGCCATACCGCCCGATGCGCCGCTGCCGATGATCAGTACGTCGTGAACTTCAGGACTCTTCTTGATCTGCATGTTAAACCTGATGCTCCGGATGGGTACAGCCTTTGAACTCTTTCAGAAACGTGTTGCCGTGCCAGCCGAGTTCCGACACAAGCCCTTCTCGGGTGCTGTAGTAGGCGTCGATAGTAGAGTCTTTTGCCAGCTTGAAGAACTTGCCGCCCGCGGTGGTGGACTCTATGCTCACCGGCGTAAGAATCGCCACTTGCTGTTCCTGCGTCAGCGCCCGGAACGCGCTGCCTTCGTTCAACCACTGCAATCCAGCCAGCCATTGTTTCTTGAACGCGGCGTTCTTCGCCGCTACCGCATCCAGAATAAGCGGCACTCCTGCGTCGGATGCGCCCGGTGTATCGGACCGCGGAATGATGAGGTCTACCAACACAGCAGTGAGTGCCAATTCGTCCGCGCTGAAGGCTACGGGCTTGGCCGCCTTCTTCACTTGGACAAGATCCGCGGATCCGTGTTCATGCTGCGCATACACCGCCTGCGACGCGGCTGCGGCTGCGATCAACGCCTTCAAAGCGTCCCGTCTGCTGTTCATGATGCGACAATTATATCTTGATTACAGAAGTGGATCTGCACGCCGCGCTGCGCCGTTATTGGGGTTACGACGGGTTTCGGCCAATGCAGGAGCGGATCGTGACCAGTATTCTTGCGGGTAACGATGTAGCGGTGGTGATGCCCACCGGTGGCGGCAAATCTCTCTGTTACCAGTTGCCGGCGGCCGCAACCGGCGGCACCGCGATTGTCATCTCGCCGTTAATCGCACTGATGCAGGATCAGGCGGCGCACCTGGCACAGATGGGAATTCCGGCCGCGATCCTGAACAGCACGTTTACCCAGGCCGAGCAATCGGGCATTATCCGATCCGCCATGCAGGGCGCGTACCGTTTACTTTATCTCTCGCCTGAACGGCTGGCACGTCCGGACACAATCGACTGGCTGTCCCGAGTTCCCGTCTCGTTCTTCGCCATTGATGAAGCGCACTGCATCTCCGAATGGGGCCATGAGTTCCGTCCGGAGTACCGGCAACTGAGCCGGCTGCGCGATTTGTTTCCCGATAAGCCCATCGCCGCATTTACGGCCAGCGCCACGCAGCAAGTGCGGCATGACATTCTGCAACAGCTGAAGCTTCATCAGCCGCACAAATACATTCTCAGTTTTCATCGGCCCAATCTGCGCTACCTGGTGAAGTTGTGCGATTCCAAAACGCAGCCGAAGCTGTTGCTGGCGGCGCTGGCGGAACACGCGGGCAGCAATGCGATCGTGTATGCGCCGACAATCAAGACGGTGGAGGCTACTGTGGAATTTCTGAAATCGAATGGAATTCCGGCGATTGCCTATCACGGAAAGATGGGGAACTCACTGCGGCAGCGGAATCAGGAACTATGGATGTCGGAAGAAGTGCCGGTACTGGTGGGCACGCTGGCATTCGGGCTCGGCATCAACAAGCCCTCGGTGCGCACGGTGATTCATCTTGCGATGCCGAAGTCGATTGAGCAGTATTACCAGGAAGCGGGGCGCGCCGGGCGTGACGGATTGCCGGCCGACTGCGCGCTGCTGTGGCAGAAGAAAGACGCGGGGCTGCTGGCGCATTTCACCGGGCAACTGACAGATTCCCGCGAGCGTGACAATGCCTGGGACCGCTATCGCATCATCCGGCGATATGTGGAATCCGAGGGGTGCCGGCATCATCAAATCTGCATGCACTTCGGAGAAACGCCCAAGTGGACAGAGTGCGGGATGTGCGACGTCTGCCGCTCGGCGCCGGGTTGGTTCAGCGGAAAAGCTCCGCTGCGCATAAAGATTTCGATTGCGCCAGTGCCTGCTCCGGTGCGATCTCCAAGGCCATTGCAGGATAACGATGAAGGCTTGGTAGCGCATATGAAGAAGTGGCGGCGTGAACTGGCCCAAGCGCGCGGCATCCCCGCATTCATGATTCTGCACGACACCACGTTGCTGGACTTGTGCCGCAAGGAACCGCGCGATTTGAGTGAACTGCTGCACGTCACTGGTATCGGAGAGCGCAAGGCGGAGCTGTACGGCGCGGAGATTTTGAAGGCGCTGGCCGGGTTTCACAGATGACAGGACCACCGGTTATGCGCCAGACTTGGCGCGATCTGACATTTCTGCATTGGCCGATGGAAGCCGATGTCATTCGGCCGTTCATCCCCGGCGGGCTTCAACTCGACCTGCATGACGGCGTGGCATGGGTGGGGCTGGTGCCGTTTGTAATCGACGATCTGACGTTGCCGAAAGCACCCGCGGTTCCATGGCTCTCCAGCTTTGCGGAAACGAATGTGCGAACTTACGTAGTGGACCAAAACGGTATGCGCGGCGTGTGGTTTTTCTCGCTCGATGCGGCGCGCCTTCTTGCGGTCATCGGCGCGCGCGCCGCCTATGCGCTCCCCTATTTCTGGGCGCGGATGAGCGTCACTTGCGACGGGAACAGAGTACAGTATTCCAGCCGGCGCCATTGCAGTAAGCTGGGCCGCTGCGATATAGAAGTGAATATCGGTGAGGCAATCACCCAGCCGAGCGGGTTGGACACATTTTTGACCGCCCGCTTCCGCCTCTATGCGGGAAGGGGTGAACGGATTTTCACAGCCGATGTAGAACATCCGCCCTGGAAGTTGCAGCGCGCCACTGTGGTGAAACTGGAACAGGATTTGATACAAGCCGCTGGTCTGCCTGCTGTCCAGTCTCAACCTCTAGCCCATTTCGGGGGCAGAGTGAATGTGCTGGTAGGACGGCTGGCACCCTTGCCCGCAGCCGAGCCCCTGCTCGGCTCTCCCACTACTCTGAGCATGCCCGACGAGGGCGTCCGGCGCGGTCCCGGAGGACCACCGTCCTAAACCCGTTTCCGGAAGTCGAACCTCGCATCGCGAATCGAAGTTCCAATCACCTCGATCTTACTCAAATCCCGAGTCCCCACGCCGTGCAATTCAGCCAGCCGCAGCGTACTATCGCTTGTCTCAAACGGCGCCCGGCCCCGGTCGGCCATCGGGTCGTAGCCCATCACCGCCGCGGACACGGCATCGGTTGTTACGCAATTCGTCCCCGCAATCAACACGCCCGGGCTCACCGGAACCACACCACCGATCCACGGGCCTTCGCCTCCGGCCATCGACTCGATCCCGTCGATAATCGCCAGATGAATCGGACGCGCGGCGACCAGATCGGCCACCACTCTCGGTACACGATAACCACCCTCGCGCGGACACTTCGGATCATTCTCCGCAGGCGCAATCTTCGAAGGCGCGCGCGAGCCGCTATGAATCACAGAACCGCGCCCGCCTGAAGGCTTGATGCTCGGCTCGTCACGCCCCGCACCATCGCCGTAAATCGTGCACGGCGTGATGCCGAAGCAGTTCTTCATGGACAACGTGATCCCCGCCGTAGCGTGGTCTTTCAACTTCGCAATAGACACAAACACATCGCAATCTTCATACGAATGGTTCAGGTAATACTGCTTGAACATGTGCCCGCCGCCCGGCGGCGTGAACACCGAATACCGCTTCGCATTACCCAGGTAATTGGTGTTCTCCATCTCCACATGCGCCGCCGCATTCAGCAGGCTGCCGGCATCCCAGTTAGCCTCCATCATGTATTCTTCCAGCGGATCGGCATTGTTCCAGGGGCTTTCCAGCAGGCGCATGCGCTTGGCGCCCGCTTTGCCCATCAGCGCCACTGTCGTCCCAATCACCGCCGGATGGGTCCAATGCGCCAGTTCCGCCGGACGATATCCCATTCTCTGATTTGGAGACCCCGTGAGATTGATCTTTATCGCCACCGTCTTGCCCGCCACCAGCCGGCCAAGCCCGCCCAGTTGGTCGAACATCTTCTCCATAATAGGCGCCAGCTCTTTGCCGTAGCTGTTGCACCGGGCGATAGCCACGGGCGCGGTCGGCGGCGCGGCGGCCAGCGTAGGCCGCGCGCCCGCAAGCGCTCCGGCAGTTGCCGTCACGGCGGACATCCATTGTCTACGGGTATATCCAGGGCACTGATGCATGGTTAATCTCCAAACTCAATTGCGGCGTATACGGGGAATGGCGGCAGATTCACTTCCACGCCTTCTCCTCGGGGAGTAACGGATAACGCCTCTGCCGGCTGGGACGACAATCCGGCCAACTTCGCCGACTTATAAGGATGGGCGACATACAAACTGACCGGATGCCCAAACGCGCGCGTCGCGTAGTTCACCACCTGCACCAGCCCCGTGCCGCCCGGCCCAACCGTATACCGGGCATTCGTCGAACCCGCATTCCACAGCCGGATCACGTCGTTCCGGCGGCTCATCAACAGATGCGCATCGCTCGCCAGTTGATACGGATCGGTCCACAGTTTACGCGCAATCGCCACCCGGCCCTCGCGGTGGGAAAAATAATCGTAGCTGTCTTCAAAGTTGCCCGCGGCCTTCATCGATCCAGTCATATGAGCCACGCTTGCCGGAGCGATCACCAACCCGCCGCCGCTCATAAACTCTCCCAGCAACGCCTGTAACCGGGCGTCTGGCTCGCGCTGCTGTACCAGCAGGATTGCCTTCAGCCCTTCCATCGATTTCGCGTCGGTACCGGCCGCGTCCAGAATCCGGTATGGTAGATAGCGGCGGTTACAAAGGTTCAGTACCTCTCCCGCGAGATACTCATTCGGACCGGCAAAATCGGAAAGCACGCCGAACTTCGCAACAGTCTGATAACCGCGCCACGCCTTTTGCCGTTCGAAAAATTGCACCGCCCCGCTGATGTTCTTCCAGGTGGCTTGCGCCTCGGAGTTGCCTGCCGACAGCCCTTTGCGCAACTCGTCATCGAGTGAAATCAGCCAGCGCGATCCATAAACCGCCGCGTCCGCAACTGCCAGTGTGTACGCCTCGCTGCGCAGCATTCCCGAACCTTTGGGAGGGTCCGCGACGATCCAGATCGGCTTCCCTGGTTCCCTGACGTGTGTCAGCGACGCGATCCATCCGTTGGAATCCACCCAAGGTGCGCCTGTTGGCCCCGCAGCTACTCCTGCGGATTTACCGCGCCCGGCAACAGGCACTCGCGGCCATTTCGCCTTGCGGATCACCGTGACCCGCGGTTCCAACTCGCTCATCGCCACAGCGTCCAACCCGGACCGTTTCGCTAACTCATCCGCCGATCCGTTCCCCACCAGGCAATTCACTGGAGAGCCTTTCAACCATCCGAGTGACGCCGATTCATCGGGCCAGTAGAGCGGAATCCAATCAGACGGCTTAGTCATGAATGATTCGATTATCTCTCAATTCCGCCGGCGCGTTTGCGAAACTCAATTGATGGCCTTTCATCTTCAGCAGCTCTTCGCGTGGGAGATTCTGGATTCCCGCGGCAACCCTACTGTAGCGGTCCGCTGCACGCTTTCAAATGGAATTGCCGCCAAGGCCCACGCTCCCTCGGGCGCTTCCACCGGACGGCATGAGGCGGTAGAACTTCGCGATGGCGATCCGAACCGCTACGGCGGAAAAGGCGTGCTGCGAGCCGTCAGCAATGTGAATAATGTAATCGCTCCGGCGCTAGTGGGGCTTCTTCCCGGCGAAGCCGACGCGCGAATGCTGGAACTCGACGCGTCTCCAAACAAAGCGAATCTCGGGGCCAATGCCATCCTCGCCGTCTCGTGTGCAACGGCGCGCGCGGCGGCGTTGGCCGAAGGCATTCCTTTGTGGCGATATCTCGCTGGCCCGCGCGTTCCCAAAATGCCCGTCCCCATGGTCAACATTCTTTCCGGCGGTTTGCATGCCGGGGGGAACATTGAGTTCCAGGATTTCCTCGTTGTCCCGAACGGCATTCAGGAATACGGGCGGCAACTCGAAGCGATTGTCGCCATTCATCGAGCGGCAAAGGTTGTTCTGGAAACGGCCGGTTGCATCCTCACCGGGGTGGCCGACGAAGGCGGCTGGGGACCAAAGCTTGATTCCAACGAAAAGGCCCTGGAATACCTCACGCGCGCCATTGAACTCGCCGGATTCCGGCCTGGCGCGGATGTGTCCGTCGCCATCGACGTGGCCTCGTCACACTTCTTCACCGGGGACGCCTACCATCTTCAAACGGAGGGCCGGACCTTGACCGCCGTCGGGATAGTGGACCTGCTGGAGGATTGGAGCGGCCGTTATCCCGTGATCTCGATCGAAGATGGATTAGCCGAAGACGACTGGGCCGGATGGCAATTGCTGACGTCTCGCCTGGGAAGATCCTTGCAACTGGTGGGTGACGATCTGTTCACCACAAACCTAGAACGATTGGAGCGTGGAATCGCCACCGGCGCGGGGAACGCGGTGCTGGTGAAGATGAACCAGATCGGGACGCTTATGGAAACTTTCGCCGTGGTCGACCGCGCCCGCGAAGCCGGATTCGCCGCCGTGGTCTCGGCCCGATCCGGCGAAACCGAAGACGACTTTCTGGCGGACCTGGCCACGGCCGCCGGTGCCGGGCAGATCAAGGTTGGGTCCGTTACCAGATCGGAACGCCTGGCAAAGTACAACCGGCTGGTTGAGATCGAACGGGAGCTGTGGGGGTAAACTGTCCTTATGGAATCCGAATTGGGACGGTTGTTCCTCAGCCACTCGACCAAGAAACTAGAGCAGATGACTGGGCACATCGAGACCTGTGTAAGTAATCTTGGTAACGACTTAATCTGGGCGCGCAATGGCAGCCACGAGAATACTGTCGGGAATCTGGTGCTTCATTTAGAAGGGAACGTCCGGCAGTGGATCATAGCCGGAATCGGCGGCGTGCCCGATGTACGCCAACGGGATCTGGAGTTTTCCACAGCCGAAGGCCACACCGCCGGGCAACTGTCTTCCCACCTCAGGAAGACCGTCAACGAAGCGATGGCAATCATCGGTGGCCTCAGCGCCGGACGTCTGCTGGAAGGCGTTACTCCGCAGAGCGCCACCGTCTCCGTGCTCGAAGCAATCTACCAGGTAGTTGGACATTTCCAGCAGCA
>JANXXV010000667.1 GCA_025350445.1 Bryobacteraceae bacterium
ACCTCTGGGAACCGTGGAAGGTGGAACTTCAGGTATCGTGTCTGCAAGAGCACCCTGAGTTGGGGATGATCTGGACCGACATGGCAGCCGTCGGACCGGACGGAGCGGTCGCGCATCCGCGCTACCTGAAAAAGATGTACTCGGCCTATCGCCGATTCGAGGAAAAAGATCTATTTTTGGGAAACTTTCTGATTTCCGGGGTTGCTCCCCAGTTTGCCAGCCAGTTTGCAGACCGGCATCTGCGCACCGGGGATATCTTTTCCCAAATGATCACTGGCAATCTGGTGCACACCTCTACCGTGATGATCACGCGCGAGCGCCTGAACCTGGTGAAGGGTTTCAACGAGGATTTGAAGCCGAGCGGGGAGGATTACGACTTTCATTTGCGGACCTGCCGGGAAGGTCAAGTCGGATTTGTAAACGTCGCCAGCATTCGTTATCAGATTGGCATGCCGGACCAATTGACGCACCGGGCATATGGCGTTCATATTGCAAGGAACTTCCTGAAGACCATTGAGCCTGTGATTGAGAAGGACCGGCACCGGATTCATTTACACAAAAGCCTGCTGGATGGGACGCTTGCGTACGCTCATCGCTGGCTGGGAGAGGAATTGTTACTGACGGGAAGTTTGGTAGAGGCACGAAGCCAGCTGGCGCAATCATTGAGCAAGCAATGGAGTACAAAGGCAGCCGCGCTATACGCGCTGACCGTGCTCCCGGTCGGCTGTGTTCCAATCCTGCGTGACATTGGGAGACCGGCTTACAGGGCCGCGCGGTCCTGGCTCTCGTGTCTGCCAGTGGCACGATCTTCGCAGTTAGACGGGGGAATCGATACGTAATGCGCTTGGAAATACCTAACGAAATGGAGACTGGTGTCCGCGCGATGAACAAACCAACCAGGAGACGCGGAACCAAGGTCTTATTTCTTGTCGATACCCTGCTGGGGATGGCCGGCGCGGAGGGTTCGCTGCTCAAAATGGTGCGGCATCTCCCCGATCTTGGCTACGAATGCGCCATTGGAGCGTTCGATCTCAGCACGGACCCGGAGTTTCTGAAACTCTTTCCCTGTCCGATTTACGATTTGCGATTGAGGCGGACCTATGATTGGAACGCGCTACGGGTAGCCTTCCGGCTGCGGGCACTGGTGGCACGGGAGAAGTTCGACATCGTGCATACTATGTTCCCCACGTCGGATCTTTGGGGTGCGCCCATCGCCCGGCTGGCAAAACGGAAAATGCTGTTGGTTTCGAGCCGGCGGGACATGGGTATTGTGCGCGGCCCCAAGCATAGTGCGGCCTACCGCTTTCTTGGAAGAATGTTCGATCAGGTGCAGGCCGTGTCCGAGGCGGTTCGCGAGGCCTGCATAGCGCAAGACGGATTGCGTCCGGAGCGGGTAGCGACCGTACACAATGCCGTGGAATTCGACCGCATTCTGAAAGTGGAGCCGTGCCGCGATCTGGCCGGCACGTACGAACTAAACCGCGACGGAGTCACTGTAGTGACGGCGGTGGGCAAAGTCTGGCCGGTGAAGGGCGTTGATGTTCTGGTGCGCGCCGCCGAAATCGTCTGCCGCGAGTTTCCGAGGACCAATTTCGTGGTTGCCGGATTAATGGAGGGCGAACATTCCAAGCAAGTGGTTGCGCTGGCGGAATCGCTGGGTGTGCGCCGTAATTTCAAATTCATCGGACGCGTGCTTCCTATTCTTTCGATCATGAAAGCCTGCGACATCTTCTGCCTGCTATCGCGCAGCGAAGGTCTGTCGAATGCTCTGCTGGAAGCAATGGCATGCGGATTGCCCTGCGTGGCCACGGCGGTGGGAGGAAATCCCGAGGTAGTGGAGCACGAGCGCAGCGGGTTCCTGGTGGCAAACGAAGACGCGGAAACGGCCGCGGCCGGGATACTGCAATTGCTGCGGGATCCCGGCCTTCGGCGCCGGATGGGAAGCAATGGCCGTCAAGTGGTCGAGAACCGGTTCACCGTGGACGTGCTGGCGGGCCGTGTGGCGAGCTTATATGACGAGCTAGTAGCAAACCGCGACAATCCTAAGCGCGCCAAGGAAATCCGATCATGCCAAGCCTGACCATCAGCGTAATTATTCCAACATACAACAGGGCGCATGTCGTCGCGAGGGCGGTGCGATCCGCGTTGGCCGAGACGCTACCCGGCGATGAGATCCTGGTGGTGGATGACGGCTCCACCGATGAAACCGAGGGTGTAATCCGCGAATTCAATGACGAGCGAATCCGCTTCATCCGTCAAGCGAATGCCGGAGCCGGGGCCGCGCGGAACCGTGGAACCCGGGAAGCCTGCA
>JANXXV010000713.1 GCA_025350445.1 Bryobacteraceae bacterium
ATGTTTTTGATTCTGGCGCAATCGAGCCGCGGGCCATCGACGTTCATTCAAGACGCGGCGGCGGTGGCACTGGCTGGTCCGCAGGATTGCGTGGCCGGGATGCAGCAAGAGTACGGGCTGCGGCGGGCGCTGGTTCTTGAGGCTCTGGCTGGGATTCCGGGTGTCCGCGTGATGGCGCCGGAGGGTGGCTTTTTTGCGATGGCGGATGCCCGCGAGTTGGGCGTGCCCAGTGCGGACATCCGAACAAAGCTGCTTCATGAGCATGGGGTGGTGGTGGTGCATGGTGCGGCTTATGGGCCGGGAGGCGAGGGTACGCTACGAGTTTCCTTTGCGACGGGTGGCGATGCGCTGGCGCGCGGGCTGGCGCGGTTGCGGGAAGGCTTGCTGCGCATTGGAGAGGCCCGGTCGTGAGTCTTGTACAGATAGAGGTGGGCACTACAAATGCGCTGCGGCGGGAACTCGAAGGCCGGATCGGCGGGGAAGTTCGTTTCGATACGATTTCGCGAGCCCTCTATTCCACCGATGCCAGTGTGTATCAAATCCAACCGCTTGGCGTGGTAATTGCGAAGAGCCGCGAGGATATTTTGATCGCGCTGGAGATCTGCCGGAAGTATCTCTGTCCGGTGACCATGCGCGGAGGCGGTACATCGCAGGGCGGGCAGTCTATCGGGCATGGCGTTCAGATCGACACTTCGAAATATTACAACCGCCTGCTTGAAGTGAATGCGGCGGAACGGTGGGTTCGCGTGGAGCCGGGAATTGTGCTGGACGAATTGAACGCGCAACTCGCTCCCCTAGGGCTTCGATTCGCGCCGGATATTTCGACGGCAAGCCGCGCGGCGATTGGCGGCATGATGGCCAATAACTCCAGCGGGGCGCGCAGTGTCTTGTACGGAAAGACAATCGATCACGTGCTGGAGCAAGTGGTGGCGCTTTCGGATTCCAGCGTTGTGCATTTTCGCGAGATGTCCCGAGATGCCGTGCCCACCGGCGATTCGATGGAGGCTGCCTGCTATCGAACCGTGCTGCGGTTGGCCGGTGAGCATGCGGCAGAGATCGAGCGGCGCTATCCCAAGGTGTTGCGGAGAGTGGGTGGATACAACCTGGACGAATTCACAGACCCGAAGAAACCGGTGAATCTTTCGAAGATGATGGTGGGATCGGAAGGGACCTTGGGAATTGTGCTGGAGGCGAAGTTGCGGCTGGTGCCGTTGCCGAAGGCGAAAGCGGTGATGGTGATTGCGTTTGCGGATTTGTTGGAATCGCTGGCAGCCACTCCGGTGATTCTGACGC
This sequence comes from Bryobacteraceae bacterium, assembly GCA_025350445.1. Next base: position 1,294 of record JANXXV010000713.1, read on the forward strand.
ACAAGCCGTCCGCAATTGAGGTGATGGACAAGGCCATTCTAGATAACACGCGGCAGAACACGGGGCTGGATCGGATCCGGAATCAGTTTATTCCCGGCGATCCGGGCGCCACGCTGTGTGTGGAATTTTATGCGGACCGGAAGGAGGATTTGCCACCTCGTCTGGCCGCCTTGGAGCAGGATCTGCGGGCGAAGAATTTCGGCTACGCCTATCACGCGGAGACGGATCTGGCGGCGCAGGCGAAGATCTGGAGCCTGCGCGAGGCGGCACTGGGTCTTTCCATGGCGATGAAGGAGGACGCCAAGTCGATCTCATTTGTGGAAGACACGGCGGTGCCGCCGGAGAAGCTGCGCGATTACATCGAACGGTTCCTGGCGATCATTCATAGTCATGGGACGACGGCCGGAATTTACGCGCACGCCTCAGTAGGCTGCCTGCACGTACGGCCGGTGATCAATCTGAAAACCGCCGAGGGCGTCTTGAAATTTGAAGCGATCGCACAGGATGTTGCGGAACTGGTGCTGGAGTTTGGCGGCGCGCTCTCCGGTGAGCACGGCGACGGATTGGTGCGGAGTCCGTTTATGCGCATGATGTTTGGCGATGTGCTGTATGAGGCGTTTCGCGAGATTAAGAAGACGTTCGATCCGCTGGGAATTTTGAATCCGGGGAAGATTGTGGACGCGCCGCCCATTGCTTCGAATCTGCGATTCGGCGCCGGGTATGTCACGGCGAAGCCCACGACGTTTTTCGACTATTCCGAATACGGCGGCATGGGCGGCGCGGTGGAGATGTGCAGCGGTGTAGGCGCTTGCCGCAAGAAACTCTCCGGGACAATGTGCCCGTCTTATATGGCCACACGCGATGAGAGAGACACAACACGAGGGCGGGCAAATGTTTTAAGGCTCGCCATGGCCGGACGGCTGGAAGAAACGGGACTGGGCGACGACGGTGTTTTTCAGGTGATGGATTTGTGCCTGGAGTGCCGCGCCTGCAAAGCGGAGTGCCCTGTAGGTGTGGACATGGCGCGGTACAAGAGCGAATTTCTATCCGACTACTGGAGCCGGCATGGGACGCCGTTAAAGGCGCGGGCGCTGGGCAACATCCATAAACTGTCCGTGTGGGGAAGCCGGTTCGCTCCGCTTTCGAATTGGATTTCGGGCAGCGCGCCCGCCAAGTGGCTGAATGAACAATTGCTGGACGTAGACAGGCGGCGGACTTTGCCGGAGTGGAAGCGGGAGACGTTTGCGCTGTGGCTGGCGCGGAATCCCCGGGGTGACGGACGGGCGGGTTCGGCGGTGACGCTCTTCAACGATACCTTTACGAACCACTATGATCCGGAGATCGGGATTGCGGCGTTGGATGTTCTGGAGCGCGGCGGCTGCCGGGTGAGCGTGGTGCGTCCGGGTTGCTGCGGCCGGCCGCTGATCTCGCAGGGGTTACTGCCAAAGGCACGGGCGCACGCTGAGAAGCTGGTGGAGGGACTTTTCCCCATCGCGGAACGTGGAGAGAAGATTTTGTTTTGCGAGCCGAGTTGCTTGTCGGCAGTAAAAGAGGACGCCCCTTCGCTATTGCGCGGCGTGCTGCAGCATCGGGCACGGATTGTGGCGAACGCTTGCTTGTCGTTCGAGGAGTTTGCCGGGCAGCTTGATTTGCAACTGCAGGCTGGGCCGGAACGGATTTTGCTGCACGGGCATTGTCATCAAAAATCGATGGGGCTGCTTCCTGCGGCCATTGCGCTGCTTTCGCGTGTGCCTTCGGCGACGGTTGTAGATCTGGACGCGGGATGTTGCGGCATGGCAGGGTCATTCGGCTACGCGCGAAAGCATTACGATATTTCTGAAACGATTGCGAACCGGAAGTTGTTGCCCGCAGTGAAGGCGATGAAGTCCGGCGATGTTCTGGTGGCCGCGGGCACTTCCTGCCGCCATCAGGTGGCTGAGTTAAATGGACACCACGGAATGCATCCGGCGGTGCTGATCCGGAGTCTTCTGCGATGAAACTTCTCTGCTTCCTTTTTTTCGCCGGTCTATGCGCGGGCCAACAGGAGCCGCAACCGCGAGTTGTCGACGCGGGTACAAACGGCGGTCCGCCGTCGGATGCGGTTGTATTGTTCGACGGCAAGGATCTGCGCGAATGGACTTCAGCGGATGGCGGGCCCGCCGCTTGGCCGGTGAGCGATGGCGCCATGACTTGCAAGAGCGGCACGGGCGACATTTATACAAAGCGGAAATTCGGCAGCGCTCAGATTCACGTGGAGTTTGCCACTCCGTCGATGCCGAATGCCAAGAGCCAGGCACGGGGCAACAGCGGCGTATATTTGCAGGGCCGGTATGAAGTGCAGGTGCTGGATTCATTCCATAACCCCACCTATCCTAATGGGTCATGCGGGGCGCTGTATGGCCAGTCCGCACCTCTGGTGAACGTGTGCCGGCCGCCAGAGCAGTGGCAGACGTACGACATTGTTTTTCATGCGCCTACCTGTAGCGCGGACGGTGCCGTTACTACACCGGGCACGTTGACAATGCTTCACAACGGCGTGTTGGTGCAGGATCACGTGGCGATCAAGGGTGTGTCGGGCGGAGCGCAAAAGGGCAACGTCTGCGAACCGGGACCGCTACGCTTGCAGGATCATTTCCATCCGGACGTCAAAGAAACCTTCATGCGCTTCCGTAATATTTGGTACCGTCCGCTTGAGTCCAAATAAATAGAGCGAATCGAAACCGGCGTTTTTTGCATCCACTAGGGGTGGCGCCCCAACTATGCAAATGAGTCGTGTTGCTGTTTATGCTCTTGTATTTGTAAGTGTAGTGACAGTCGCGTGTCAGAGTAACTCACAGGCACAAAAATCTCCCAGTGGCCCCCCTCCCCCTCTTGTGGCCGTGATGACGGTAAAGGCGGAGGATGTTCCCATCTACAATGAGTACGCGGCACAGACGTACGCCCGCGATATGGTGGAAGTTCGTGGACGTGTAGACGGATTCATTGAGAAACGGCTCTTCCAAGTCGGCTCCGATGTAAAAGCCGGTGCGGTGCTTTACGAGCTGGACCTGCGGCCTTATGAAGCAGACGTGGCACGCGCCAAAGGTGAGCTGGCACAGAGCGTTGCTAATCTTGAATTTGCAAAACGCCAAGTGAGCCTGGCGCAAGCCGAGGCCGACCTGGCGCAGGCACAAGCGAATTTCGTGAAAGCGAATCAGGATGTGAACCGGCTGCGGCCGTTAGTGAAGGAAGACGCCGCCTCGCGGCAAGACCTGGACAACGCCATTGCGGCGATGGACGCGAACCAGGCGAACGTAAACGCAAAAAAGGCGAACGTGGAACAGAACCGCCTGTCGACGGTTGCTCAAATCGACACGGCGCAGGCGCAGGTGGAATCGCGCCGGGCCTTGCTTCGCACCTCCGAATTGAATCTGGAATACGCCACAATTCACGCCCCGATAAGCGGACGGATTGGCGACAGTCTGATTCAGGTTGGCGGTCTGGTGAGCCACAACGCCGCGCAGCCACTGACGACGATTGTTCCCCTGGACCCGATTTGGGTCCGGTTTAAGGTGAGTGAAAGCGAGTATCTGACGTACCAGCGCCGCGACGATCGCGATCAAACGCGGCTGTTACCGTTGCAGATGGTACTGGCCGATGGAAGTGTACATCCCTACCCGGGACACATCGAGAACACGGTTAACCAAGTGGACCCAAAGACCGGGACATTGGAATTGCAAGCTACTTTCGGCAATCCACAGCGCAACATTTTGCCCGGGCAATTCGGACGCATACGGCTGCGCATCAACGAGCGGAAGAATGTGTTACTCGTCCCGCAACGCTCTGTACAGGAGATGCAGGGACTGCAGTCGGTTATGGCAGTGGGTCCGGACAACAAGGTGCTGGCGCGCACGGTGGCCACCGGTGAGCGCGTAGGCGAACTGTGGATTATCACACAAGGGCTGAGGCCGGGCGACCGCGTCATTGTGGAAGGTCTTCAGAAAGCGCGGCCGGGCGCTTTGGTGAATCCTCAACCATATCGCGAACGGCCGGCGCTACCAGAGAGGACAGGTAACTAGACCATGGCGAGATTTTTTATCGACCGGCCTATTTTCGCGATGGTGCTGGCGATTATTATAGTCATCGTCGGCGCGGTAGCTATACCGAATCTGCCCATTGCAACATATCCGGAGGTGGTTCCGCCCGTTGTACAAGTGATTGCCAACTACCGCGGAGGTAACTCGCAGGATCTTGAGAAAACCGTTGCCCAACCCATTGAACAACAGTTGGTTGGGCTTGACGGAATGCTGTACTTCTTTTCGCGCAGCTCCAACGATGGGACGTTGACGCTGGACGTTACCTTTGAACTGGGAACCGATATCGATCTGGCGACGGTAAAAACACAGAACAAGGTCAATCTGGCATTACCTTCCCTTCCGCCGGAGGTGCAGCGCGAAGGCGTTACGGTGAAGAAAGTGTCCTCGGCGTTTCTGATGGCAATCACGCTTGCGTCCGATGACGGCCGCTACGATTCTCTTTTCCTCAATAATTTCGCGACGATCAACCTATTGGATAAAGTGGGCAGCATTCCGGGAGTGGGCGATTCGCGACTGGCTTCGCGCCAGGATTATGGAATGCGCATCTGGATCAACCCGGACAAGATGGCGAAGCTTGGCCTGACTGCCACCGATTTGAACAACTCCATTCAGGCACAGAACCGGCAAAATCCGGCGGGCGCTATCGGGCAGCCGCCTGTGCCGAACGGAACCGACTTTCAGTATCCGGTAAACGCGAGCGGGCGCCTTACCGATCCGCAACAATTCGGTGACATTGTGCTTCGGGCGGAACCGGATGGTTCTCTGTTACGCGTCCGCGACGTGGGCCGCGTGGAGTTGGGAGCGCAGGATTATAAGAGTTTCAGCAACCTTAACGGCAAGCCTGCGTCGGTGCTGATTGTCTACCTTACGCCCGGGGCGAATGCGGTGGAAACCGGCAAGCGCGTCCGCGCTTATTTGGACGAAACCGCGAAAACATTTCCCTCGGGGATTAAGTATCGCATCTCCTACGATTCCACTAAGTTTGTAACCGCAGCCATTCAGGACGTGGTGCAAACGCTGCTGGAGGCAATCGCGCTGGTAATCGTCGTAGTATTTATCTTCCTGCAGAACTGGCGCGCCACGCTGATTCCGCTGCTTACAGTCCCTGTGGCTATCGTGGGTACGTTCGCCTTGTTCCCGCTGCTTGGATTCTCCATCAACATGACGAGCATGTTCGGCCTGGTGCTGGCCATAGGCATTGTGGTGGACGACGCCATCGTGGTGGTGGAAGCTGTGCAGTTGAATATGGATAAGGGCATGAACGCCCGGGATGCGACGATTCGAGCGATGGATGAAGTGTCCGGACCTGTGGTGGCGATCGCCTGCATTCTGGGAGCGGTGTTCATTCCGGTTGCGTTCCTGGGCGGAATCAGCGGACAGATCTATCGGCAGTTCGCGCTTACGATTGCCGCTTCCGTATTGATTTCAGCCTTTAGCGCGCTTTCGCTGAGTCCTGCGTTGAGCGTTTTGATCTTGAAACCACGCACGGAATCGAAGGGCTTGCCGGCGCGTTTTTTTGGCGGCTTCAACCGCGTATTCGATTGGACCACGAACCGCTACCTGTCAGGCGTGAAAGGCTTGATCCGCAAATCGACGTTCGCTCTTATAGCGCTTGCGCTTTTCTTTGTGACCGTTGGCGGATTGTTCAAAATACTGCCTGCCGGCTTTCTGCCCGATGAAGACCAAGGCGTGTTCTTTGTGGCTGTCCGCTTGCCGGATGGAGCGTCGCTTGAGCGCAACCGGCGTGCCGTCACGGAGGTGGAGAAGATTATCATGGCGTTGCCGGGCGTGGAAGCCTGCACTACGCTGGGCGGTCTGGATATTACTACTTCGACCAACAATTCCAACGTCTCAACGTTGATCGCCACATTGAAACCATGGGATGAGCGAAAGACCAGGGAGCTGCAATTGACTTCGATCCTTGGCTTGGCGCAGCAAAGGTTCAGTCAAGTGGAAGAGGCGTTCGTGTTCGGGTTTGGCCTGCCCCCGATTTTGGGTTTGAGCAACGCAGGAGGCTTTGAATTCATGCTGGAAGACCGCGCTGGAGGCGATGTGAACCAGCTTGCGGACGCGGCCGCGGCGGTGGTGGATGCCACCCATCAGCGTCCCGAGCTGACGAACGTGGTCAGCAGTTTTCGCAACAACGTGCCGCAATACAAGGTGGACGTGGACACCGACAAAGTGCAGACAC
>JANXXV010000730.1 GCA_025350445.1 Bryobacteraceae bacterium
CTCGCGGCGAAGACGTAGACCGCATCGTAGGCCTGGAACTAGGCGCCGACGACTATCTAGCCAAGCCCTTCAATCCCCGCGAACTCGCGGCGCGCATCCGCGCCATTCTCCGGCGCATGGAGCCGAAGCCGGCCACCAGCAGAATCGAGATAAATGGCGTAGCCTTGGACCCCGGCTCGCGCGAAGTATTGCGCAACGGCAAGACGGTGGAGTTGACCACCATCGAGTTCGATATCCTGGAGCACCTGATGCGCGCCGCCGGGCGCGTTCTATCCCGCGATGCGTTGATGGAAGCAATGTACAACCGGAAAGCGACCGCATTCGACAGGTCGATGGACATGCACGTCAGCCATCTCAGGCGCAAGCTGGAAACTGACGGTACGCTGATTAAGACCGTGCGCGGCGTAGGCTACCAGTTCTGCCGGTCGTCCGAAGAAGGCGCCGAATGACTAAGCCTTGCCCCTGCTTCCGCTGCCGCACTCGCAACAGCCGCGGCGAAGCTAAACGGATTCTCCTATGAAAACTCTTCTCGCCAAGACGCTGCTATGGTTCCTGGGAACGGCCATCCTCACCATGGCGGCCATCATGGGCGCGGCTGCATTGAACTACAACTCCGGTGGACAGCGGCCGGGACCCTTCGGCATGCTGGTCGCCCTCCAGTTCTCAGAAACCCGCGATGCCTACGAGGCTGGCGGCAAGGCCTCGCTTGGGAAGACAATGGAGCGCATTCATGCCGTGACCCACACCGAAAGTTTCCTCACGGATGCAAGTGGCCACGACCTGCTAACCGGCGAGGACCGGTCGGATCTCACCCGGCACGTAGAACCGACTTCTATATTTCCTCAAGTGCGCCGCAACCGCTCCGCCATCGCCCGCCGGAGTCCGGACGGCAAGTATTGGTATCTATTATTGGTTAACCGCGGCAATTGGTTCACCTCCTTCGTCCGGCCCGACCAGGCGCTCTTGATCCTGGCCGTCCTGGTGTTTCTCTGCTATGCATTCGCCCGTCACCTGACGAAGCCGGTGAAGCAATTGCAGCAGGCGGTCGATCTCTTCGGCCGGGGCGACCTCACCGCGCGCGTAGGTCTGCAGCGCCGCGATGAACTCGGCCAGCTCGCCCGCACCTTCGATCACATGGCTGATCGCACAGAGACGTTATTGACCGCCGAACGGCGATTGCTGCTAGACATCTCGCATGAGCTTCGTTCCCCGCTTGCCAGGCTAAGTGTTGCCGTTGAGCTTGCCCGGTCCGGCGACGACGCCGAATCGCACCTCAACCGCATCCAGAAAGAGGCCGACCGCCTGAACTCGCTGGTAGGAGAGTTGCTTCAGGTAACGCGCGCGGAAGGCGATCCTTCACAGAGAAGACTCGACCCGGTCCGCCTCGATACCCTGATCGAGGAAGTAGTGGACGACTGCGCCATCGAAGCCGAGGCCCGCGGCTGTCACGTTCAGTTGACAGACAAAAAGGCCGCCACTGTTGCAGGCGACGCCGAGCTCTTACGCCGCGCAGTAGAAAATGTAGTGCGAAACGCGATACGCTACAGCCCCGCCGGGACCACGGTGGAAGTATCCGTCGATAGCAGCCCGGATCAGATAGGGGTGACGGTGCGCGACTTCGGACCTGGCGTGCCGGAGGAGTCACTCACGCGCATCTTCGACCCGTTCTACCGCGTGGGAACGGATCGCAATCGAAATAGTGGAGGAGTCGGACTCGGCCTCGCCATCGCCAAGCGCGCCGTGGAGTTGCACAAAGGCCGCCTGTGGGCCGTGAATGCCGCGCCCGGCCTCCTGGTCAAAATGGAAATGCCGCTCAGCCCCGGCATCGTCACTTCTCCAGCTTTTTCACGTTCGTTGGCAGGTTGAACATCGAATCGTCCAGATCGACGTTCACCGCCACCGATTCGGAAAAAATCTCGAAGATCTTCTCGCCGTTGCGCTCCCGCAGGATATTGAACGGCCACTGCACTCCGCCTCCCACGTCGCGGAATTTCGTGAACAGCGTCACCTCTTCAATCTTCTCTTTGCTATCCGGATCGCGCCGGTTATAGATCTGCCGCACGGGCAGCTTCGTCAGATGGTGAAACGCAACGTGGATCACATTGTTATCGGCATCGGTGATGTCCACCAGCTCTACTGGAGTGTTCGAAAGGATATCCGATCCCCGCGATTCAATCGTGAGTCCAGGCTCGTCCAGCCTCTCCCGCAGGATGTATAAAATATTGTTCCGCGTGGTAGCCTTATAACGCGCCAAGGAATCGGCGGGCACGGGCTTTGCGCCGCGATAGGTCAACTGGTATCCGGCATCCTCAAGAAACAGTACAATACTGTCCTCTTTCTTGCCGAACGACTGCCGTTCCCGTACATGCAAGCCGGCTTTCTTGGCTTCGTCGGGGTGCAAATCGTACCGCGTATAGATCTTCGCGATGGAAAGCCCGGTCAGCCTCTCGCGGTAAAACGAGTAGACCCTTCCGGTCTCCACCCGCGTCCGCACGTTGCGGAATTTTTCACCGCCCAGTGCGGCCAGCGCTTCGTTCACTACCCGCTTGCCGCGTTCCATTTGCGTCTCGGCCGGCAGCAGCGCCGCAAACAGCAATGCCAGGAAAATGGCTCTCATGGTTTCTTGCTCAGATCCTCCGGTTTCAAGTCGCTGTTCAGCTTCCAACTGCTTACCGCCACATCCGCAAACTTCGCGCCGCCCTGTTCGATCACAATCCGGAACGGCAACTTGATTCCATCCACTTCCCGCCAATCGGAAAACACCTCGACCACCGGATTGCCGGACTGCACATAGCTCTGCTTCACCGGCAGCGCCGAGACTGGGTCCAACTCCACAGACACCGTGTGTCCGGCATCATCGGAAATCTCCAACCTGTATTCGCCACTCATGTTCACGGTCCTGTTGCCGATCCGGTCGCTCAAAAGAAGTCCAAAAAGCTGGCGGAAAATCTCCATCTGAACCTGCCGGATCACCTCGCCCGGCATCGGCGCCACACCCTGCGGAGTCTGCAACCAGCCGGTCGCTCCATCCGAGTAAGCGATCATCTTTCCAAACGGCAACTCCTGCGTCTGCCGGAACTGCGAAGGCAGCACCGACTGATTCGTCTGCTTCGCCTTCATCACGCCCTGTCCGGTTTGGAGGCTCACCTCGGCAACCTCGGTCACATCCTTCACCGCGGCCAGTTTATCGGCGCCGCCTAGCGCCCGTTGCGCCTGCTTCAACAAC
>JANXXV010000850.1 GCA_025350445.1 Bryobacteraceae bacterium
TAATAGCACTCCCCGTTGCTTAGCCAACTGTAGTTCAGAATCGAACATTTCGAGTTCTCCTGTTCTTAGCGTATCTCAACGCTAAGAACTAAGCCACAAAAAAAGAATTCTGCCATCCTTCCACTTCCATGTCGCGCACCCTCTGTGGCTCCAGGAGTTCCTGAGTTGTGTAAGAATACGAAATGCTACACGCTTCGCGAAGTAGCAATCCTCCATGACTACCCGCCGAACATTTCTCGCCGGCACAGCGGTTCCCCTGCTAGCCACCGCTCAATCCGGGCCACCCAAGCGCATTGCCGCCGTCATTACCGAGTACCGCCACAACTCCCACGCCGACGTCATCATCGGCAAGTATCTGGAAGGTTTCCTGCAGAACCGGCAGGACCCGCGCCCGCGCTCGAAAATCGTTTCGATGTACACGGCGCAGGTGCCGAAGAACGACATGAGCCGCGACATGGCCGGCAAGTATAAGGTGCCGATCTATCCAACAATTTGGGAGACCCTGACGGTGGGCGGCGGCGACCGGCTGAATGTGGACGGAGTGTTGTTGATTGGCGAACACGGCGACTACCCCTGGAATGAAAAAGGCCAGCATCTCTACCCGCGCTACGAGCTATTCCTTGAGATCACGGACGTCTTTCGAGGGACGCGAAGCAGCGTTCCGGTTTTCAACGACAAACATCTTTCTTACAGCTGGCTGAAGGCTAAACGGATGGTGGAGATCTCCCGTGAGCTGAAGTTTCCACTGATGGCGGGCTCGTCCATTCCGGTGAGTTACCGTCCAACGGGCGTCGATCTGGAATGGGGGGCCAAGGCGAGGCACGCGGTGTCCATCTTCTATGCGGACCCGGACGCCTACGGATTTCATAATCTGGAAGGTTTGCAGTGCATGGTGGAGCGGCGGCGTGGCGGAGAAACGGGTGTGAAAGCCGTCCGGTATATGGAAAAACAGGCAATGTGGGACTGGGTTTCGCAGACACCGTGGGCGGCAAAGCTGCTGGATGCGGCGCTTGCTCAGGCCATCCATCGCAAGCCCGGGGACATGCGCCAGCTTGGCAAAGACGATTACGTTTTTCGTGTGGAGTACACGGATGGTCTGGAAGCTGCCGCGTTCATGATGAACGGTGTGGCGGAGGATGCCGCGACTGCCGTTGAAGTGGAAGGCCGCAACGAACCCGTGGCCACGCTGATGTGGCTGCAGGAAGGGGCTCCTTTCCAGCATTTCGGGTGCCTGGTTCAGCAAGTGGAAAAGATGTTCGAGAGCGGCAAACCCACCTATCCGGTGGAACGCACCCTATTGACCAGCGGCATTCTGGAAGCGGTGATCAACTCCAAATTTGAGAACGGAAAACGCGTGGAAACGCCGTATCTGAAAGTGGAGTACATGGCGCCGCGCGAGAATGTTTTCTGCAAAAGGAAATTTTAGATGCGGCGATTGCTGGTTCTTTTAGTATGTTCAACGGCGTTGCCCGCGCAGGTGACAGTCACCGAAGAAATGTTTCACGGCCGCCACGCCTGGGTGCTCTCCAATGGGTTGATGCGCGTCTCAGTGCTTTCGGGCGGAGGGCATATCGGCGAGGTCCGGCTGATCTCCGAAGACCCGAAGAAGAGCGTCAATCCGATGCGCGTGCCGCATTATCAGACCATCGATCCGCAGACCTTCGACCCCGCCAAACATGCCGCGACATACGGCGACCAGTCGCACAAGTGGCTTTCCGCGGGATACATGGGGCACATGTTATGTTTCCCGCTGTACGGGCCGCCAAGTGATGACGAGGCCAAAGCGGGACTCGGCGGCCATGGCGAAGCGCCTGTGGTGGAGTGGCGTAAACGGAAGATCGACAGCAACGCGGACGGTGTGACTTTTTGGTATGGCGCGGAGCTGGCAAAGACCGAGTATCGTGTGGAGCGGGCGATCCATCTGGCGCGGGGCGCACGGTCTGCACGGGTGGAAGAATGGATTGAGAATCTAACGCATTACGACCGTCCCTACAACCTGATGGAACATGCCACTTTCGGGCCGCCGTTCGTCGAGCCGGGCAAGACGGTGCTGGACGCTTCGGCGACGCGCGGGCTGGCGGGCGTGGACGCAGCGGGGACCGGATCGATTAAGTCCGGCTCCACCGTGGCGTGGCCGCAGGGCACAGGTGCAGATGGCAAGACGGTGGACCTGCGGCATTTTCAACCCAAGCCGCATTCTGGAGCGTACTACGTGATGCGCATGGATCCCACGCGCGCCGAGCAGTTCTTCACGATGTACAATCCGGATTTCCGCGTGTTGATAGGCTATGTGTTCCCCGGCTCCGACCATCCTTGGATAGCCGACTGGCAGGAAAATCACCGCGCTTCCTTCATTCCCTGGAGCGGGGGAGTAGTAGCGCGGGGCATTGAATTCGGGACTTCGCCGTTCGATGAAGGATTGCGCAAAAGTGTCGAGCGCGGATCGTTGTTCGGTACTCCCGCATATCGATGGATCGGCGCCGGGCAGAAGATCAAAACGGAGTTCACCGTGTTTCTGGCGGAAATCCCGGATGGCTTTGCGGGCGTGAAAGATGTTCGGATCGAGAACGGCATTCCTAAAATAACTACAAGATGACAAGACGGCGATTTGTACAAACCAGCGCGGCCGCCCCGGCGATTCTAAGGGCCCAAGATAAGACAGGCAGCAAGCGCCCGATCATCGGCAGCGGCGAACACACCTACGAAGTTTTCCACGATTGGGGCCGGTTGCCGGCTCATATCAAGTACGGCAACACGCATGGCGTCTGTGAGGATTCGCAGGGGCTCATGTACATCCATCACACCGTTCATAAGACGAGCCAGAGCGGTGACGCCATGGTGGTGTTCGATGAGAAAGGGAAGTTCGTACGATCCTGGGGCGCCGGGTATCGGGAAGGCGCGCACGGCCTTCACATCCGCAAAGAGGGCAGCACGGAGTACCTCTACCTCTGCGATACTAACCGCCACATCGTGGTGAAAACCACGCTCAGCGGTGAAGTGGTATTGACGCTGGGGTACCCGGAAGCGGCCGCGCCCTATCAGGCGAAGATCCCATACACGCCGACGAATCTGGCCGTCGCGCCCAACGGCGATATCTACGTGGGCGATGGCTACGGATCGAGCTACATCAATCAATATGACAGCACGGGCCGCTATATCCGGACCTTCGGCGGCATGGGCAGCGAGGCCGGGCAATTGAACCAGCCGCACGGAATCTGGATGGATACGCGCGGGCCGGAGCCGGTTCTTACGGTCGCGGATCGCCGGAACTATCGCATTCAAACGTTCACCTTGGATGGAAAACACATCGGCTTTGCGGCGGGCTTACGCTATCCGTGCCACTTTCACGTTCATGGCCAGTTGATGGTGGTGCCTGAGTTGGAGGCTCGCGTCAGCATCCTGGACGCCAAGAACGCAATCGTCGCCCATTTCGGCCAGGGACCGGACAACTTCCGTGAGGTGCGCTTGCTGGACCGGTCCGCTTTTGTGCCCGGGCAGTTTGTCGCGCCGCACGGTGCGTGCTTCGATCATGCAGGGAATATCTTTGTGGTGGAGTGGGTGGAAGTGGGGCGGGTGACGAAGCTGCGGAAGATTGGCTAGTGTGCCGTCCCGGCTAATTCTTTACAACATGCTACTGGGCGCAAGGTGGGGCAGACACCTTGTCTGCGCCCGTCGTCAACTCTTACACTCTTACGAGGGACCGGACACTAGTCTGATTTAGTGTCTATAAATGAGTAGACAGCGCTGAAATGCATTTGGGATGGCGGCCTGCTGCCGGGCCGGGGCTCCGCCGTCCATTTGAAGTGTTTAGCCAATTTGCGGACGCTTAGGGTTACGGAAGGCCGATCCGCCGGGTAAGGTCGCCCCGGCAGCGATCACTACAGAGGTCATCGAACGAAAGAAAATGCCAGTTGGATAATCCGAAAGACCCGCTGCTGATAGTCCCCAGCCAGCGGCGTCGGCACGAAAATCGAATAGGTTGTCCACACGGCCGGACTGAGCTTTGGGCCGGCCGTCGTTTGTTCGCACCGGCCTTGTATACTAGTGGTTATCTTCAATGCCCACCTTGTGGATAATGATGTTCGCGGCTGGATGGCTGTTTGGCGGGAACCTTGCCGCCTTCGCCGCCGTTAAGCGCGCCGATGCTCCGGACGAACCGAAGCTCTCCTCGATATACCCGTTCACCGGCCAGCGCGGAACCACCTTCACCGCCGTTGTTCGAGGAACCGGATTGCGCAATGCCACATCCGTATTCGTGAACAACGCACCTTTGCAGGTGACAATTGAAGCGGCGGAAACTGAGGCTCCGGAGGAGGCGTCTCCTTCCGCGAAACCGAAAACTCGGGTCGACCTGATTCGTCTGCGAATCCGGATTGAAGGCGCCGCCAAATTGGGTAGCCACAACATCCGGCTGGTGACGCCGCACGGCATTTCAAACGCACTTCCGATCTCTGTGTATGAGCAGCCCGTGACCAATGAACCTGCGGCGGCGCACGAAACTCCGGAGACGGCGGTTGCCATCGACAAGCTGCCGGCCGCGATGAATGGCCGGATTTCGCGGCGCGGGGAAACCGATTACTATTCATTCCACGCCAGCGCCGGCGAGACGGTGACGTTTGAAGTGATCTCCGGACTGCCGTCTACGGGCGCGGCCGGAGGAAATGCCAATGGCTTCGATCCTTCGCTCGCCCTCTACGAGCAGTCCGGAAGCTGGTTCGATCCGAAGCGCGCGAACCGCATTGCCTTCAACGACGAACCGCTGTGGGAGATTGGAAAAGGGACCGATGCGTATCTGGTGCACCGGTTCGCAAAGTCCGGCGGGTACCTGGTCCGCGTAGATGCTTTTTCCGGACAGGGCGGGCCCGATTACGCTTACCAATTGAGAATGCTGGCAGGAGAATCGCCGCAGGAACGCGCGCCAAAAACCGGGACTTGGGAAGAGCGGAAGTACGAGCGGCGCCTTTCCCCCGACCGGCTGAATGAGCTTGCCGAACGTGGCGGCAAGGCCAGAGAGCAGGCGAAAATTGAGACGTACCGCACTGCTGTTGAGCCGCCGCTGTTCCGGCTTCCAGGCACGCTGGAAGGCAGCATCGCGCAACCGGGTGAAGCGCAGCGATCGCGGTTCCATCTGGACGGGCCGCAAGACATCGCCATCGAAATCGAAACGCCCGATTCCCTGCCCCCGCTGTTCAATCCGATTGTCAGATTGCTCAATGCCGCGGGGCAAGAGGTGGCGACCAATGTTTTCGCCGGCCGCGGCCTGTGTACCGGAGATCTGAATAAATCGCTTCAGCCGAAGGTGATCGTCCCCTTACGCGATGCCGGTGATTACACCGTTGAGGTTCGCGACACTACCTCCGATTTCGCCGGCGCCGGATTCCGCTATCGCGTTCTGGTGCGTCCGCAGATCGCGCACATCGGTGATGTTAAAATAGACGAAGACCGCGTGAATGTCTCGCCCGGCGATGCGAAATCGGTTAGGGTGGTGTTCGACCGCGAAGAAGATTATCGCGGCGCGGTGGCGGTGACGGTCGAGTCGCTTCCCGCCGGAGTGCAGGCCCTGGCTGGCGCGGATTTTGAACCAGAGAAGGATCCTCCGTTGTATCCCGGAAAGCGTGAGCGTTATACGGCGCGAAGTGAGCGGCTGGTGGTGGTGTTTACTGCGTCCGCCGATGCGGTAATTACAAAACAACCCCAATTGGTGCGGCTGGTGGTTCGGCCGATTGTGGATGGAAAACCGGGAGCGGTGTTGGAGATGAAAGAGATTCCTTTGATGGTGGTTGCCAAGCCGTGAGAGCTATCCGGCTGCTTATTTTTCCGCTGCTTGCCGCCTGCTGCATGGGCGCGCCGCAAGCGGTGTCTCTGAAAACTATTCCCGCGGATGTCACGCTCCAGTATGCCGGGGCCCAGCAACAGTTCGTCGCGATTGCAAACTACGCCGACGGCACGGAACGCGATGTGACGGATGAAGTGGAGTGGCGATTGTCAAACCCGGGCCTGGCGAAGGTGGTTGGAACGGCGCGCATCGCGGCAACAGCAGATGGGGCGCTGACGGTGACGGCTGTGCTTGCGAAGGGCGTGCAGGCGCAGTCCTCAATTCAGATTCACGGTTCGCGGCAGGCGCGCCCGTTCAGCTTCGCGCAGCAGATCGACGGTATCCTCACCAAGCGCGGCTGCAATCAGGCGGCGTGTCACGGCGGGGTGAAGGGACGCGGCGGCCTGAAGCTGTCGGCGAATGCGCTCTATCCAAAAGACGACTTCGAGTGGATCACGAAAGGCGGCACCTATCAGGTGTTGACCGCGGAAGTGAAGGGCGAGCGCGTTCCGCGGATCGACCTGAAGAATCCCGAAGAGAGCTTGCTGCTGACCAAACCGACGATGACCAAGCCGCACGGCGGCGGTAAGCGCCTGGAAAAAGAATCCGCGGATTATAAGGATATCCTCGAATGGGTGAAAAACGGCGCGCCCTTCGGTGCGGAAGAAGATGCGAAAGCAGCGAAACTGGCGCGGTTGGACGTGTTTCCGCAGTTGGCCGCCATGCCGGTGGATGGACAGCGCCGCCTTCTGGTCACGGCCATTTTCACCGACGGGCATCGGGAAGACTTCACGCACCAGGTTCTATACGCCAGCAACAACGCCGACGTTGCCACGGTCAGCGCCGACGGTGTCATCAGTGGGAAGCAACTTGGCGAAACAGCCGTCTTGATTCGAGGCGCGGGACAAGTGGCCAGCGCCGGCGCCGGTGTAATCGGGCCGCCGATTTCAAATTACCCGGCAGTGCCGCGCGGAAATTTTATTGACGATGCGGTGTTCACCAAGCTCAAAAACTTCCACATCATTCCATCGGAGACGGCCGGCGACGCCGAATTCCTGCGGCGCGTTTGTCTGGATCTTACAGGGACACTGCCGCCGCCGGAACGCGTCCGGCAGTTCGTCGCGAACAAGGACACCCGCAAGCGGGAACGTGTAATCGATGCGCTCATCGGCTCGCCGGAGTTTGTGGATTACTGGACGTTCCGTTTCTCGGACATTTTCCGCGTTGCCATTTTTGCGAACGGCTTGACGCCGAAGTGGAGTCAAAAATATTGGGAATGGATTCGAAGTAACGTCGAGACCAATCGGCCCTACGATGAGGTGGCGCGCGAACGCATTTCGGCCGAAGGATACGGTCCGGCTTCGCGCCACTTCCTTCCCTACAATCAGGTGGGTCCGCCGAACGACGTGATGGCCGAAGAGGTTCGCGTGTTCCTTGGACGGCGTCTGGATTGCGCGCAATGCCACAATCACCCTTACGAAAACTGGAGCCAGGACCAGTTCTGGGGCATGGCAGCGTTCTTCTCGCGGGTTTTCAAAATGGGCCCGGTGGTGTTCGATCATCCCACCAACATGGACCTCAGCTCCAAAGATGTGAACGGCACAATTCAACTGTTGCACCCGCGTACGAAGGCGCCCGTTCAGCCTGCGTTGCTGGACGGCTCCCGCGCCAATCTGACACCGGAATCGAATCCGCGTAAAGAACTAGCCCGGTGGATGACGTCGAATCCGTACTTCGCCGAAGCCACCGTGAATCGTATCTGGGGGCAGTTTTTCGGTCGGGGCATTGTCGATCCGGTGGATGACTTCCGTTCCACCAATCCGCCCACGCATCCGGAACTGCTGGCCGCTCTTTCGGCTGACTTTCGCGAACATGGTTACGATCTGCGGCGGCTGATGAAGACCATCGTAATGTCGCGGACGTATCAGCTATCGCGTGAATCGAATGCCACTAATCGCGACGACATAGTCAATTACTCTCGTGCGCTGCCGAGGCCGCTGGACGCTGAAGTATTGCTGGACGCGCTGGTGGACACCACCGGAATCCAGGAGGTTTTCTCCACTGCCGTTGCCGATGGATCTTCCGTGGGGCAAGCTCCGGTGGGCACTCGCGCCATCAATTTGAAAGATCCGGATATGTATTTCTCACGCTTCCTGGAACTGTACGGGCGTCCAAACCGCGGCGCAATTCCAGAGCGCAGCCTGCATCCGAATCTGGGCCAGGCGCTGCACATGCTTGCGGGTTCGACGTATGCCGACCGGCTGAGCGCGAAAGAGAGTCGGCTTGCCAGATTGCTGCATGACGGCGCATCCAATGCCCGCATTTTTGAAGAATTTTATCTGGCCGCATTCGCGCGTTTCCCGGAACCGGATGAGATTCAGGCCCTGGAACAAACGTTGGCCAAACGCAGCGATCGCGAAGCCGGATTGCGCGAATTCGTCTGGGCTTTGACCAGTTCGCGCGAGTTCGCGGAAAATCATTAGAGGACGGAGGACACATGGCTCACATTAATTCACGCCGCAGTTTTCTGAGTGCCGGATCACTCGGTTTCCTCGGGCTCACACTCAGCGACTATCTGCAAGCCGCTGCCACCGCGTCGCCGTTCAAGGCAACCGCCACGTCGGTAATTCTCTTCTGGCTGGAAGGCGGCCCCAGTCACATCGATACCTGGGACCCGAAAATCAACAGTAACTTCAAGCCGATCTCGACAAACGTCGCGGGCATTCAAGTTTCCGAACTGCTGCCGAAAATCGCGAAGAAGATGGACAAGCTGGCGCTGGTGCGGTCGATGCATACGCGCGGCAACGATCATCCGCAGGCCACTCACTATGTGATTACCGGGCACGAGGTTAATCCGGCGATGCAGTTCCCAAGCCTGGGTTCGATAATCACCAAAGAGCTTGGGGCGCGCAATGCCGTGCCGGCGCACGTGCTGGTGCCCAAGTGGGACAAAGGCCGGCAGTACGAAGACTACTTCCGCGCCTCGTTTCTGGGCGGCGATTACGATCCAATGTGCATTCCGGACCCGAGCCGGCCGGACTTCCAGGTAACCGATCTGAGCCTGCCGAAATCCGTCTCGCAAGCGTCGGTGGAAAGCCGCTCGGAGTTCTTGAATGTAGTGGACCGGCACTACCGTGCATTGAACGATACGGCCGATCATGCCAACGTGGATGCCTTCACGGCGCAAGCTTGGAAGATGATTCTGACGCCGGCGGTTCGCGATGCATTCGATCTATCGAAGGAAAGCGAGAAAACCAAGGAGCGTTACGGTAAAGACCCCATCGGCCAGTCGGCACTGCTGGCGCGGCGGTTGGTGGAGGCGGGCAGCCGGTTCGTCACGGCGGCGGGTTATCACGGCACTTCCTGGGACACGCATAGCGATAACGACAAATCCCACCGCGACCGCCTGACACCGCCGCTCGATCGTACACTGACTGCGTTGATAGACGATTTGGAAGAGCGTGGATTGCTGGCTACGACGCTAGTTATTGCAATGGGAGAGTTCGGCCGTACACCGACGATCAATCCTAACCTGGGACGCGACCACTGGCCGAACTGCTGGTCGATGGCACTGGCGGGCGGCGGCATCAAGACCGGGCAAGTGGTTGGATCGAGCGATGAAAAGGGATTTAACGTGGCCAGCCGCATGGTCACCATGGGCGATCTGTACGCGACGATTTACAAGACACTGGGCGTCGACTGGCGTAAGGAATATATGAGCCCCATCGGGCGGCCCATCAAGATCGCAAATTCGTTGGACGATCGCACCGGCGAACCAATCTCGGAGCTGCTCGGATAGAATGATCGCATAGAAATGATCTTCAGTAACGTGCGATCCCTCGCGGCCCTGATAGCCGTGTTAGCTATCTCCAGTGCCGCCGCGCAGAATCCACCGGCCGCGGAAAAGCAGTACGCCGGTTTATGTGCAGCCTGCCACGGCGAAGGCGCCACCGGAGGAGAGCGCGGCCCGGCGCTGTTAAATAGCCGGACGCTGCGGGATCGATCGGAAGAGCAGATTCGTAACCTGATTAAGAACGGCACGCCAGGCGGCATGCCTTCCTTCAAACTGCCTGACGATCAGTTGCGATCGATCGCCGGATGGGTGCACGGGTTGAACGCTTCGGCGTACGACATGAAGCCCGCGGGTGACGCCGCCGCCGGAGAGCGGTTCTTCTTTGAAAAAGGACAGTGCGGAACCTGCCACATGGTTCGCGCGCGCGGCATTCCGAACGGACCAGATCTGTCAAACATTGGCCGGCAACTCACCCTTCGCGATTTAGAAGAACTGCTGGACAATCCAAAATCGCTTACCGGCAAACGTTCGTCGGCATCCTGCCCCGGTTGGGCCTGGTGCCCGCAGAACCCTTGGGCCGTGGTGAATGTGCGCCTGCGGGATGGGTCAACGCTGCGCGGCTTCGCGCGGGGCCAGGGAAAGCACGATTTGCAATTGCAGACCTTCGACGGGAAATTCCATCTGCTGGTGGAGAGCGAATACCGGAATATTTCCCCCGAGGAAACTCCGTACATGCCGGCGCTGAAATCCACGCCGAAGGAGCGCGGCGATCTACTGGCTTATCTAAGCCGCTTGGACGGTGTGGCGGTCGGCCCTCTCAAAAATGCAGCACGGATAGTGGCCGACGGGTTCCAGCCGAAGCCCGGCGACTGGCCCACCTACAACGGCAACGTCAGCGCGAACCGTTATAGCCCGCTTGACCAGATCAATGTGTCGAACGCCGGCCAGTTGCAGTTGCAGTGGTCGTACTCGCTTCCATACAACTTACTTGAGACCACGCCGTTGGTAGCGGACGGCATCATGTACGTCACCGGACCCAACCAGGTCTGCGCGCTGGATTCGCGCACCGGGCGGGAAATCTGGTGCTACTCGCGCCCCCGCACGCAGGCCGGCGCCATTGCCGGAGATGCCGCCAAGGGCGCCAATCGCGGCTCTGCCCTGCTGGGCGATCGTATTTTCTTTGCCACTGACAACGCGCATCTCATTTGCCTGAACCGACTGACGGGCGGGCTGATGTGGGACGTGGTGATTCCGGAAAAGCCAGGCCGGTACGGCTCCACCGCGGCGCCGCTGGTGGTTGGCGATTTAGTGATCTCCGGAGTTGCCGGCGGCGATGAAGGTATACGCGGATTCGTGGCCGCGTACAAAGCCGCCACGGGCGAACTCGCCTGGCGGTTCTGGACTGTTCCCGCGCGCGGAGAGTCGGGCGCGGAGACATGGAAAGGAAGCGCGCTCGAAGTAGGCGGCGGGTCCACATGGGTCACCGGCTCGTACGATCCCGAAACCGGCCTGCTGTTCTGGCCAACGGGCAATCCGTTTCCAGATACCGACGGCGATGAGCGCGGCGGCGACAACCTGTACACCAATTGCGTAGTTGCACTCGACGTGAAAACCGGAAAGCTGCGCTGGTATTTCCAGTTCACTCCGCACGATCTGCACGATTGGGATGCAACCGAACCGCTGGTGATCGTGAATACACGGTTCCGCGGGCAGGATCGAAAACTGCTGATGCAAGCCAATCGCAACGGCTTCTTCTACATTCTCGATAGGACCAACGGCAAGCTGCTGCTGGGCGAACCCTTCGTCAAGAAGCTCACGTGGGCCAGCGGGATTGGCGCGGACGGGCGGCCGCAATTGGTGGCGGGCAACCAGCCCACGGTGACGGGCACGAAAACCTGTCCCGCGGTGCGCGGCGCCACTAACTGGTATTCCACGTCCTTCAGCCCGTTGACGAACTTGTTCTATGTGATGGCGGTTGAGGATTGCAACATCTACCGGCAATCCAAGAGGGGCGGCTACGTGCCCTACAACGATCCGGCGGACCCGCCAACCAAGGTGCTTCGCGCCATTGATATTGAGACGGGAAAGCTCGCCTGGGAAATCTCACAGGTGGGTGCGCCGGAGTCGAACTATTCCGGAGTCCTCACCACGGCTGGCGGCACGCTTTTCTATGGCGAGAGCGGCGGTGGCTTCGCCGCCCTCGACGCGAAGTCCGGCAAATCCCTTTGGCATTTTGAAGCGAACCAGCCGTGGAAAGCGTCGCCAATGACTTACACCGTGGCCGGACGCCAGTACGTGGCCATCGCGTCGGGCGGCAACATTCTTTCGTTCGCGCTCCCGGCCAAGTAGCAATGCCTATGCGCACCCTAACTCGCCGGGCATTCGTAGCAACAGGCGTGGCAACGGGCCTTGCTGCGTTGACTGCAAGCGGCCGCGCCGAAAACAAGCTGAAGATCGTCTCGGTGAAGGCAGCCCCACTGCGCGTTAGGGAAGGATCGGGCGCCGCCGCCGGTTCCCTGCCCGACTTCGACCCCAAACGCTGGAGAAGCTTCGGGCCATTCTCGCAATTGAACGGCGCCATCCTGGTCCGCATTCAGACCGACCAGGGCATCACCGGCTATGGAATGGGTGGCGGCGGTGGCGCGGCGTGTTACATCATCGAGAATCATCTCCGAGATTTGTTGGTTGGCGTGGACGCGCTGAACATCGAAACTATATGGGAACAGATGTTTGCCTCCACGTCGTTCTACGGCCGCCGCGGAGTTGTCATCCAGGCGATCAGCGGCATTGACCTCGCGTTGTGGGACGTCGCCGGCAAGCACGCCGCAAAGCCGGTGTACCGTCTTTTAGGCGGGCCCACCCGTGATCGCGTGCCTGGCTACTATACCGGCAATGACGTGGAGCGCGGGTTGAAGCTCGGTTTCTCAGGGATCAAGATCTCCGACTTCGCCGATTTCCGCCGCGGGCGGCCCGGCATGCTAAGCAACGTGAAAAAAATCCTGGAAGCCCGGCAGCGGGTCGGCGCCGAAACTCTGCTGATGGCCGATGCCCTCTGCGCCTGGGACGCAGATTACACGCTGGAACTTGCGGATCGCGTTGCCGAAGCCCGCCTTCACTTTATTGAAGAACCGCTGCTGCCCGACGATATCGCCGGCTATTCCCGGTTGTGCCGTGAGGTGCGTGGCACACGCATCGCCAGCGGTGAACACGAGGCAACGCTCTACGGATTTCAGGAGCTGCTGCGAAATCGCGCGGCGCACTTTCTACAGCCGGACGTAACCTGGTCCGGTGGATTGACGGAGTGCCGCAGGATCTGCGTGGCAGCGGAGGCGGCTGGTGTGCCCGTGATTCCACACCGCGGAGGCAGCGTGTACGCCATGACGCTGATTCTGACGTCACGCGCCCCCATGCTGGCGGAAAGTTTCGGCACCGGCGAGTCCGGAAACGAACTAATGGAATTGTTGACTCCGAAGCTCGAGCGCGGAAGCTATCTGCCGCCGCAGAGCCCGGGATTCGGCGTGGATTTCAGCAACAAGATCTTAACCAAATACGCGCCGGAGTTGGCGTAACTATACCTCGGTACTCGATTTTACAAGGTCGCGCAGGTCGGTTGCGGTCGTGATAAACTTCTCAACGGTTCCAAGCGATGCAGTCATGACGGCATCGCGCTCGATTGTTTCATCAATCTTGGAAGCTAGTGCTTCCAGCTTCTGCACGTCGGCAGCGCTCAGAGCCTTCACCCTGATGCTGGCCGCTTGCAGGCGCGTTTGCACAATCTTCGCGGTGTGGATCTCCAGTTCAAGCGTACTGATGTCGGCCTCGAGAAAATCCTGCAGCATTGGGCTGGCGGCCGCGCCCGAGCGCAGTTCCTTCAGCCGCTGCAAGGCCTTCGTCAACACGTCCACGGAATTAAGACTCATCTCGCGGAGTGCTTTGATATCCGGGATTCTACTGGGGCTAGCCATTGTTCACCTCTGTCTGCTTTGGGCAAGTGGGTTTCTTTTCACAACCGGTGGACTTCTGCCGCGCCTTCAAGGAAGCAATCGCCGCGTTCAGTGCATCCTTCCGCGCCTTTTCTTTCACGGGGTCGGGCAGCACTTTGGATGCGTCGGCAAGCTTGGCCTGTGGACCCGTCAATGCATTAGCAAGGTCTTTGCAAATGGATTCATCCAGGCACCCCTTAGCAGTGCTTCCGAAGTCTTTCAGGAACTTCAAGTCCTGCCACACGGAAGTCTTCGTGGTCAGCGCTTCCAGCGCGTTCGAAGCATTTTCGATGGTGTCGCCATCCACTGACAGCTTGTTCAGTGTAGAAAGATATTTGTCATAATTTTCCGATTCCCGCGTCAGCAGTTCGTGCGTAGATTCCGCGTCTGGCGGCGGATGCCGGAAAATGCCGTCTCAAAGTCCTGCCTGCTTTGCGTTGAGAGGTTTTGCAGCATGCGGTCGAACAATTCCTTGCTGTCCACCTTCTCTATCGCCTTCAATGCCTGTTGCGCGGCGGTGTCCAGGTCCTTCCGGTACAACCGCTGTCCGTTCGCCGCTCCAGCCAAGGAAAGAATGGTCAGTGCAATTGCTAAGACGTTCCGCATTCGGGCTCCCCTATTCAGATAAGCGGAAATACAGCACGAGCCCCGCCAAACTTTTTTGAAAGGATCGCCCGCACCGCGGCATTTGCCTGAGTGGAGGTCGCGATGCTTCGACGACTACTGGTTCTTTCCTCACTCTGGCTGCTTCCCTGCCTGGCGCAAGTGGTAATTATCGATGGACACTGGCCGCGCATTCCGATGCCGCAGCCGATGCCCGTCCGGTCCGATTGCAGAATCCGGTCGGTAGATGTACATGCCGACATTCAGGATCAGGCGGCGAAGGTCCGCATTTCACAGGTGTTTCAGAATCCGTCCAATGTTCCGATGGAGGCGCAGTTGCTTTTTCCCCTGCCGGAAGGCGCGGCCGTCAGCGGGCTGACGTTACTGGTGGACGGCAAGGAGATGCCCGGCCGCCTGCTGGGCAAAGACGAAGCGCGGCGCATCTACGAAGACATTGTGCGCCGCCGCCGCGACCCCGCGCTATTGGAATACATGGGCCGGGACCTGTTCCAGACCAGCGTGTTCCCAGTCCCTCCCGGCGGCGAGAGTACAGCGCAACTACGCTACTCGCAGTTACTGAAGAAAGACAGCGGGTTGATCGATTTCCTGCTGCCACTGGGCAATTCGAAATACTCGGTCATGCCGGTAGAGAACTTCTCTGTAACAGTGAACGTCGCAGCCACCGCGCCCATCCGAACGGTGTATAGCCCCACGCACCAGCTTGACATCACGCGGCCCGATGCCACGCACGCAGTTTCCAAACTCACGCTGCACAACGTCACAAATCCGGATGACCTGCGGCTGCTGTACTCCACCGATGCCAGCCCGGTGGGATTGAACGTCCTCAGCTTCAAGCCCGACGACAAAGAGGACGGCTACTTTGTGCTGCTGGCAACTCCGGACACCCGCGCCGGCGGCGCTCCAAGAATCGCGAAGACCATGCTCTTCTTGTGCGACCGCTCCGGCAGCATGAGTGGCAAGAAGATCGAACAAGCCAAAGCAGCGCTGCAATTTCTGGTGCGCCAGCTCGAACCCGGCGACACGTTCAACATCATTGCCTACGATTCCGACGTGGAAAGCTTCCGCCCCGAGTTGCAGCGCGCGGACGCGGCGGCGATTCGCAGCGCCCTCGCCTGGGTGGACGGATTGTCGGCGGGCGGCGGAACCAATATAGACGGCGCACTCCGCACCGGGCTGCGAATGCTGACCGATTCCTCGCGGCCCAACTACGTGCTGTTCCTGACGGACGGCCAGCCAACAGTGGGAGAAACGCAGGAGGCCAAAATCGCCGCCAACGCGGCACAGGAGAATAAAGTCAACGCGCGGATGTTCGTGTTCGGGGTCGGCTTCGATGTCAACGGCAGGCTGCTGGACCGGTTGGCTCGGGGCCTGCGCGGGCAGTCCGTTTATGTGCGGCCGAATGAGAACATTGAGGCGCCTGTCTCCGCGCTATACGCAAAAGTGGGCTCACCGGCAATGACGGACGTTGCCGTAGACATCCAACTCGACGGCGGCGTCACCTCCCGCCTCTATCCGCGCCAAATGCCGGATCTGTTCCGCGGCGATCAGTTGGTCCTGGTCGGCCGTTACCGCAAAGGCGGCGCTGCGAAGATCAATCTCACGGGTCAGGCGGGCGGAAAAAAGCAGGCATTCACCTTCCATTCCACATTCGCCGATACATCATCCGGCGAGGCCAACAGCTTCGTCGCCAGGCTCTGGGCCACCCGCCGCATCGGCGAAATTATCGACGACCTGGACCTGCACGGCTGCAATCAGGAGTTGGTTGACGAACTGGTCGCACTCTCGCAAAAGCACGGCATATTGACGCCGTACACATCCTTCCTGGCGGATGACAACGTAAGCTTGAGTTCCCGAAAGGACAACGCAGCGTTCGCAGCCCGCTCGGCCGCCGATCAACTCAGCGTGGTTGGAGGCTCGGCCGGTTTCATGCAACGCGAAGAGAAGGCCAAGTTCCAGAACGCCACCAATGCTCCCGCCGCGCCCGGAGCCCCATCGCAGGCACTACGACAAGTAGGCCAGAAGGCGTTCTTTAAGAAGGATAGGCTCTGGCAGGATTCTACCGTCACTGCCGAGCAGGCGAAATCAGCGATCCATGTGGTGCAGTTCAGCCCCAAGTATTTCGAGCTGGCGGCATCCCATGGCGGCGCCATGGCTCGGTACCTGGCATTCAATGAACCAGTGCTGGTGAACCTTGGCGCGCAGACTTACCAGATTGACCCAGACACTGCACGATAATATAATCGCTGGCGAAGATCCGTTCGTCAACTAGCGGCGCTGCTACACCATGATCCCGCCGCCGCATTCGTTCATGGAGCATATCCCAGCCGCCAGCGGTACGGACCTCGCGCTCGGGACCTTTCCGCGGCAACAAGGAAAAAATGGCGAACGGAAAAGAACCGGTGGTGAGGAAGGGATTACTGGCGGTTCCTGAAGGCCCAGGGCTGGGTTTGGATCTGAATGAAGATTATTTACGGCAGCATCTGTCAAAGGGCGAGACCTACTGGAGTTGAGTCCCGCCCCAAAGAATCGGAGATTACTCCGCTGCCGGAATCCGCAACTCATCGCCCGGATGAATCACGCTGTGTTCGTCTTCCAATTTGTCGGGATTGGCTTCGATGATACGAGGGAACAGATTCCCCGCCCCGTAGAAGTGGCTGCTGATCTTCCACAGTGAGTCTCCCGCAACAACGGTGTAAATGGTGTCCTCGGGAGGAGGCGGAGGCAAGCTGCTATCCACGGAGATATCAGCCGTCAAATCGCCGTAAGACGCATCCACCACTTTGATCTGATCCCACACTTTATTCTTGACAGCTTCCGTCGGCGCCGCGCCCTGCATGAATAGTTTGCCGTCTTGTACGTGCAGATGATCCAACCGCACGCCCTGCTTTTTAATCAGGTCCAACACGGATGCGTACTTGGTCTTCAACTCTTCTAATTCGTCCATCGTCGATTGCTCCTTTGGCCTAGGTTAGAGGCCGCGGTTACTTCTTGGTTTCGGCTTTCGCTTTGGCGTCGCCTTTCTTACCAATCGCCGGCGCCTTGGCAGCCCGGTAACCCGCTTTGGCGGCATCGGCTTCGGTCATGAATTTGCCGCGTTTCGTGTTGCCGAAAAATTCGCCGTCTTTGTGCCAAACACCGCTCCCCAGATTCACCCAAACCAGGCCTTTCGCTTTCGCATCCGCAATTTCAGCAGCGGTTGGAGCAGGCGTGGCGTCTGCCTTCTTGGCAGCCGCGGTGGTTTTCTTGGCGGCAGCCGGAGGAGTCTGGGCAGCAGCGGAGTAGGGCATCAGCGACGCCGCCAGCAGCGCGGCGGTCAGTGCGAACATCATGGATTTAGTCTTCATTAGTGGTCCTCTTTCCTCTTGAGAGAGTAGCATAAACCTCCACCGGCGACCGGCAATGAAACAGAAGTGCCGAAAACGCGTCATAATTGTCTGCGGTATAGTGGATAGCTCAGTCCAAAGGGG
>JANXXV010000895.1 GCA_025350445.1 Bryobacteraceae bacterium
CTCCCGACATTTCAGTTGGACAAAACGAATCCACCCATATCAGGGAACGCAAGCACGAAGCGATTGCCACCGTGCGCCTGGTGAACAAAGACGGCGACGTTATCTGGTCCACCACGCAGGAGAGCCCCGGCGCGAAGTTTCGCGGAGCCAGTGCCGACGTAGCCGAAAAAATCACCCGCCAGCTTGCCGCCGATATCGAGAAAGCGAGAAAAAGCGCAGCGTTAAAGTAGGATTAAGACTTGCTTGTGCGCCGAGGTCTCTCCGCGAACAACCTCGACATTACGCTTCCCGACTCCGAATAACTCCGCCAGGAATTCGCGGATCTCCGCATTGGCCTTTCCCTTCTCGGGCACCGCGTGGATCTTCAGTTTCATTGTGCCGTCTTCCAGAAAGCCCACAATTTCATTCTTTGCCGATTTCGGAATCACTTTTACCGTCAAGCTGAGACGCTTATCGCGCTGCAGCACGGCCTGTAAATCCGCCAGACTCATGGAACGAACGTCACGGTCTGGCCGGTGGGTATGCGGGCGGAGGTGTGCATACTGAATATCGGGGCGCCTTCGAGAAAGAATGCCTTGTCCACAGCTTCCAGCAGGCACGTCCCGGAATGCTCCCTGGCCTGAACCACACATTCAAAGCCAATTTCGGCAATCTGGTCCGCCCTGGTGCCGGGCGGAAGCTCGACGGTGGTCCGGACCCAGCCGGTGCGTCCGATGGCGTAGTCGGTGCGGCCAAGGCTCGAACTGAACCACCGGCTTTCCTTCTTTAGCCGCACCTGTACAGCCAGCGCGCCGCCTGTATTGGTGGCCTTATAGTCGACGAACAGATAGTTGCGCGGGTCGGAAATCTTCTCGCCATCGACGATTCCAAAAGGTCGCAGCTTCTTCTCGCGAACCAGTTCCTTCCCCATCACTTGAAAGGTGATCGGGTTCTCGTCCATCACCGATTCGCGGGAATGATTACTGAGATCCACCAGCACCGGCGCAATCTGGTATCGGACAGACGAGGTCTCATCGCCCGCCACCATATTGTTGTCGGTAACCGGGATCAGCAGTGGATGCGCGCCGTCGCGCTTTCCCGTGAATTCTATTTCCTTATGATCCCGAGCCTGGATAGTCGCCTTCGCCAGTTTACCCCCCGGGTCAAGAAAGGCCTTGTAGAGATATTCGATATCCGTGGTCCGGCCCCATCGCGCCATTAGTGCGCGGGTCGAAGTGCCGCCGTCTTCGTTGGAAAAGATCATCGTGTATTGCAAGAGCGGATGGCCGTCTTCCACCAGCCGCTCTGCGTAGAGAACCAGCGGAATGTCAGTGAACTTACCGATGGTATTCTTGCGCGCGAAGACTACCGGGGCATTCGCCAGCAGCGCATGATAGGGGTCTGAAGCCGGTGCTTCACGGAACTCCATACTGTGGGTGTCAAATCCGCTTCCGGCGATGCTTAACTCATGCGCGCCCGCGGCCAGCGCCCCAAGAAAAAGCTTGTAGTGGAACTTCGCCGGACCCGCGTACAGCATGACGTGCTGCGGCGGCCCGCCATCCACCGTGATCGCCGCCATAGGCGCTTCCCTGCCCTCAATGGCCCAGTCAGCGCCCGCCGCGCTCAACTCCAAATCGGCCACAACCTCGGCGGCCTGCGCGACCCGAAAACGATGCTGCGTGTCCGCGAACGACAGGCTTACCGTTAGCAGAGCCAACCCGAAAGAGCGTGTCATTCGGAAAACGCGATGTGCGCGATTACCAGTTCCGGCATGGTCTGGTTCCAACTCGGCGCTACGCCTTCGAAGGGCAAACGGAATTCCCTGGTCTCGCCGGGCTTGAGCGGTGTCTTCACAATGGGCACGCGTTCACGCAGCGCTACCAGGCCGCTTACGGCGTAGAAGATGCACTTCAACTCCACGCGGGCCAGCGTGCGATCTCCGTTGTTGGTTATACGCCCTTCCACTTCAATTATGGCCGCGCCGGTGAAGTTGGCCGTCGCCTTCATCTGCACTTGGCTCAACTTCAGATTCCGCACGTAACTCTTGGCTTCAACGGTGATAGCCGGCTGCACCGCGGGCTTCGCGGCCTCCCGTTCCAGATACCACCATCCGCCGCCAATAACCGGCAGCAAACCGCCGACGATCGCCAACGGAATAACCAGATTCGATTTCTCCCGGACAGGATTACTGACCACTGATCGTCATCTCTCCAATCACAATTGTAGGCGCAGCCGTGGACCCGCGGAATTCCAGATCGGACCCAATAGTTTCGATCCCCAACAACATCGCCTGTAGCGTACCGGCGATGGTGACCTCGGAAACCGCATGTGTCAATTCCCCATTCTCAATCCACAACCCCGCCGCCCCGCAGGAATAATCGCCGGTAACTATATTGACACCGTCGCCCATCAATTCGGTCACATAAAATCCAGTCTTCACCGACTTGATGATGTCGGCCGGCGAAGTATCTCCGTTCTCCAGGTAGAAGTTGCCATGACCCACACCCGCGTTGCCGGTGAGCCCGCGCGAGGCGTTGCCGGTGGACTTCATTCCCAATTTCCGCGCCGAGTAAGTGTTGAGCAGATACGTCTTGAGCACGCCCTTTTCGATCACCACCGTGCGCCGCGAAGGCACCCCTTCATCGTCAAACGGCTTGGAGCCGAACAGTCCGGGTATGGTGCCATCATCCACCACGGTGATCTTTTCCGAAGCTATCTTTTCGCCGAGCTTCCCGGCCAGGAACGATTCGTTGCGATAGATGGAGCTGCCGCTGACCGCCTCGAAAATGTTCCCCAACAGCGACCGCGCCACCCGCGCTTCAAAAACAATGGTGGCCTTCTGCGTCGCCACTTTTCGCGCACCCAGACGGCGCAGGGCCCGCTCCGCCGCGCGGCGGCCGATGTCTTCGGGCTTCTCTAACCGGTCCGCGGTCCGTGCTATCGAGAACCAGTAATCGCGCTCCATGGATTCGCCTTCGCGCGCCAGCGGCACCGTCCCCGTGGAGCAATGGCTGTGACGATAGCTGCCTAGAAAGCCGCGTGAATTTGCGAATACATGCCTGCCCGTATGCGTGTCGAACGATCCGCCTTCAGAGTTGAAAATTCGTTTATCGAAGGCCAACGCCGCCGCTTCCGCCCTGGTCGCCTGTTCAATTTTGAAAGGTGCTTCCAGATTGGCAACGGTGTCTGAATAGAGCCCCAGATCCTGATCGAGCTTGCCCAATTCGGCGGCATCCGGCAGCCCTGCGAACGGATCTTCGGTGGTGATCTCAGCCAGTTCCAATGCCGACTTCACCATAAACTGAAGCCCTTCTTCGGTGAGATCGGAAGTATACGCCGAGCCTGTATGCTTCCCCACCAACACACGAACTCCGGTGGCGCGCGAGCCCGCTTCGGTCAGCGTTTCCACATTCCCCATGCGCACATTCACGGAAAATTCTTCGCCTTCTGATACGGTGCATTCGGCATCCGTCGCTCCGCCGGCGGTGGCAAGCTGAACCACATGAATCGCAATGGCTTCCAGGTTCAGATCTAAGTTCAAGCAGTGCCTCCCACCGTCATGCGATCAATGCGCACTGTCGGAATACCCACCCCCACCGGAACACTCTGCCCTTCCTTGCCGCAGATGCCGATACCTTCATCCAATTGCAGATCGTTGCCCACCATGCTGACGTTCTTCATCGCCTCCGGCCCATTTCCAATCAGCGTCGCGCCGCGCACGGGCCGCGTGATCTTGCCGTCTTCAATCAGATAACTCTCCGACGCCGAGAACACGAAATTGCCGCTGGTGATATCCACCTGGCCGCCGCCGAAATTCGCGCAATACAAGCCCTTGGGCACAGAGCGCACAATCTCGTCCGGATCGCTCTCACCGGCCAGCATAAACGTGTTGGTCATGCGCGGCATGGGGATATGCTGGTAACTTTCCCGGCGGCCGCTGCCGGTGGAATCGGTCCGCAACAAACGGCTGGAAAGCTTGTCCTGCAGATAGCCGCGAAGAATCCCTTTTTCGATCAGCACATTGCGCTGCGTCGTGTTTCCTTCATCGTCCACATTCAAGGACCCGCGGCGGCTGTGAATTGTCCCGTCGTCAATCACGGTGCACAACGGGCTGGCCACCTGCTGGCCAATGCGACCGCTGAACGCCGACGTTTTCTTGCGGTTGAAATCCGCCTCCAACCCATGGCCCACCGCTTCATGCAGCAGGATACCGGGCCAGCCCGGACCCAGCACTACTGTCATCTCACCGGCCGGAGCCTGCACCGCATCCAACTGTACAATCGCCTGCCGAACCGCTTCTTTGGCGAAATGTTCCGGCGTCTTTTCGTTCAGAAAAAAATCGAGGGAGACACGACCGCCACCGCCGGAATAACCACGCTGCGGAGTGCCGCTGCCCTCGCGCGCCAATGCCGACACGCCAATGCGCGCCATCGGTTGCCGATCGGTGCTAAGCGCGCCCTCGGTAGTGGCTACCAGAACATGCCGCAAATTATCCACGTAGCTCGCCTGCACTTGGATCACTCTGGAATCGGCGGCGCGCGCGGCTTTGTCCGCTCTCTTCACCAGATCGACGCGTTCCGCCAGACTGGTCTCCGTAGGCGCGGTGAGCACCGGATACAAGTTCCGTTTGCCTACTTCTTCCAGTGCCGTTTTCTCAATATTGGCCGGCCCCTTGGCGATGTACGCGGCAACTCTAGCTGCCTTGCGAACTTTCTCCGGATCGAGGTTATCGCTATAGGCGTAGCCGGTTCTCTCACCGGAAATCACACGGATGCCCACGCCCAGCGAGACGCCCTGCGTGGCGCTCTTGATGATCGATTCGTCAATTGTAATACTCGTTGTGGATACGTACTCAAAGTACAGATCCGCGTACTCCCCGCCGCTCGAAAGCGCTTCAGAGAGGTAACTCTGTAAATCCTGCTCAGTGATTGCAAACTTCTGGGCAAAGAACGATTCTGATAAACCCATAATTTCAGCCTAGCACCCGGTTACTGCAACACTTGTGGCAATACCGGCCTTTTCTCTCCATAAAAAGCCCGCAGTTTGCGAGCCGCCGCAGGTCCGGCAATCTTGGTTAATTCCTCTTCGGAAGCGGCCCGGACCCGCTCGGAGCTTCCGAATTGGCGCAGCAACTTCTGCATTGTGCGCGCTCCAATGCCCGGAACATCTTCCAGCTCCGAAGTCAGCGTTCTTGCATTGCGGCGCGTGCGGTGGAAGGAGACCGCGAACCGATGCGCTTCGTCGCGAATTGTCTGGACCAGGTGCAACACCGGCGAAAACTTGTCGAGCACAACTGGCTCGTCTTCCTGGCCCAAAACGTAGATCCACTCTTCCCGTTTCGCAATGGACGCGAGCGGTTGATTGATCACGCCTATTGCCTCCAACGCCTCAGCCGCCGCGTGCAACTGTCCGAGCCCGCCGTCAATCAGAATCAGTCCCGGAAACGGCTGCTTCTCCTCCTGCAACTTCGAATAGCGCCGCGTCACCACTTCGGCCATGGACGCGAAATCGTCGTTCCCCTGCACCGTGCGGATGATGAACTTTCGGTAATCGGCCTTCTTCATCCGTCCGTTTTCCCACACCACCATGCTGGCCACTTTGTCTGTGCCCTGAATATGTGAAATATCGAAACACTCAATCCGCTTCGGCGGCTCGGGCAACATCAGCGCATCCTGCAAAGCTTCCTGAATGGCTGCGGAGGACGGCGTTAGCACGCGGAAGCGGGAATCGAAACTGTGCTTGGCGTTCGTTTCCACCAGCGATAACATGGCCTTCTTCTGCCCCCGCTGCGGCGTGTGAATCTCTACCTTGTGCCCCCGCTTCTCTGAAAGAATGTCCTGCAAAACTTCCAGATCCTCAAACTCAACGGGCACATGAATCAGCGCCGGAATGTATTCCTGATTCAGATACACCTGTTTCAGCAGCGCTGAGAAGAACTCGGGTGGATCGAAATCTATCTGATCCTCCCAGAAAAATTCGCGGCGATCCACAATGCGGCCGTTACGCAGGTGGAACAGGTTCACGGCAATCAACGGAGCCTCGGCATAATAGGCGAAGATATCGATGTTATCGCCCTCGGCCGCGGCCATTTTCTGTTTCTCCTCCATCTCCTCCACAGTGGTAATCAGATCGCGCAAGCCGCCGGCTTCTTCAAAGCGCATGGCTTCCGACGCTTCCTGCATGCGGCGGCGCAGATTCGCCGTCAGATCGCGGTGGCGTCCCTCTAGAAACAGTTTCACGTTGCGCACTGCGTCAGCGTAGGCTTCGTCCGTCGTCAACCCGGCCACGCACGGGCCCAGGCAGCGATGAATGTGGAACTGCAAACAGGGATGCGTGTGCGTGCGCGAGAAATCCACCTTGCACGACGGAATCTTGAAGTGCCGATGAATGAAATGCACCAACCTGTGTGCCAGATTCCCCGGAAAATAGGGTCCGAAATACGACGATCCATCTTTCCGCAACCGCCGCGTCACGAATACCCTGGGATACTTCTCATTCACTAATTTGATGTACGGATAGGTCTTGTCGTCGCGAAGAAGAATATTGAAGCGGGGTTTCCACTGCTTGATGAGGTTATTTTCAAGGGCCAGTGCTTCTTTCTCGTTATCGACTTCAATGAAATCGATGTCGCGGGCTTCGGCGATCAGCGTGCCGGTTTTGGGCTCGGCCAGACGGTCTTCGTTGAAGTAACTGCGAACCCGGGCCCGCAGGCTTTTCGCCTTGCCGACATAGATAACCGTGCCATGCGCATCTTTATATAGGTACACTCCAGGCAGAAGCGGTAACTGCGCTACTTTGTCACGGAGGTCCATC
>JANXXV010000903.1 GCA_025350445.1 Bryobacteraceae bacterium
CCGGAAGTGAGGTAGAGAACGGCTGGATCTTCGGGCGATATGGCCGTTTGCAGGCGCGCGAACAGCGACGGGTCGGACGCCATCGCGGCGCGGCCTTGCTCGCGGAGCTGGTTCAGGGTGAGGACACCCGCTTGCTCGCCGGTCAAAAGAATCCAGGTGGCAGGACCCTCCGGGGCTCCGGCGTCGCGCAGAGTTCGCAGCGTCTTCGGATCTTCGACGAAGATCGCTTTTGCATCCGCATTCGCTATGCCGCGGACCAGATCGGCAGGGGGCAGGCTGGTGTAGAGAGCGGCGGAAATACAGCCGTTGGCGATGGCGCCCTGATCGGCGAAATAGAACTCGGCGCGCGTCTCGGTGTTGAGCGCGACGATGTCGCCCTTGCCGAGGCCTATGGCGTGCAGGCCGCAGGCTACTTCGCGGACGATATCGCGGTACTGGGTCCAGGTATAGGTTTGGTACTTTGGCGATTTCTTCGATCCGGCCGGCTGGTGCAATGCAACGGCATCCGGCTGCTTGCGGGCGGTATCTTCTAGAACATCAGGTAGAGTGCGCAGACTCATGGCGTCAGTTTTTCCATAGGCTTATTCAGGATATCGGGTGTACCCCTACAGGGTAGAATATTGCGATGCCATTTGAAAAAGAGCTGGCGGTTGCGCGGTCCGTTGCTTGCCTGTCCGGCGAGCTGGCGATGCGGTTGCAGGCGCAGGGAGTGCAGCCGGAGGAGAAAGCCGATCTTTCGCCGGTGACGATTGCCGATAAGGAATGCGAGAAGCTGATTTCGCGCCTGTTATTGGAGGCGTTTCCGGACGATGGGTTGCTGGGGGAGGAGGGCGCGAGCAGGGAGTCCGCGAACGGGCGGAAGTGGATTATCGACCCGATTGACGGCACGCGGGACTTCGTTCGCGGTAACCCGCTGTGGTCCGTCTTGATCGGCCTGGAAGTAGACGGGGTGGTGGAGACAGGGGTGTGTCATCTGGCTCCGCGCAGCGAAACATTTTTCGCGATTCGCGGGCATGGGGCCTTTCGCAACGACACGCGGATTGGGATTTCCAGTGTGCAAACGGCATCGCAGGCGGTGCTGTGTATCAACGGCCTGAACGGCATGGCGAAGAGGAGCTTTGCACCGGGGCTGATGGAGTGGATGGCTCGGTTCTGGGCGGTGCGCAGCATGGGCGGATGCCTGGATGCGATGCTGCTGGCGGCGGGACAGGCGGATTTCTGGATTGAGAACACCGCTAAGGCTTGGGACCTTGCACCGCTGAAAGTAATTATGGAGGAGGCTGGGGCGCGGTTCCGCAATTTCGATGGCGGCGGCAGCATTTATGGCGGCGACTGCCTGGCGTTCGTGCCCCCGCTCGAAGGGGAAGCGCGCAGGCTGATGGAGATTGGAATCGGGCAGTCCGGGGCGTCATGAATCCAGCGGAGTTCGCCAACATCGCCAAGGCGGAGGAGAAGCTTTGGTGGTATCGCGGGATGAAGCGGATTCTGTTCCGGCTGCTGGATCCCTTGGCGCGGGGGCGGAAGTTTTCGCGGGTACTCGAAGGCGGCTGCGGCACCGGATATCTTTCGAAGGTGCTGGCGGAGCGCTACGGTTGGCGGCTGTATCCGGTGGATTTGGGATGGGAAGGGCTGCGCTTTGGCCGCGGCATGGGAATCCCGCGGCTGGCGCAGGCAGACATCAGCCGGCTTCCATTCGCCGATGGCGCGTTCGATCTGGTGATCTCCATGGATGTGCTGGTGCATTTTCCGTTGGGGTCGGAGATGGGGGCGCTGCGGGAACTAGTGCGGACATTAGAGCCGGGCGGAATTTTCGCCATCCGGGTTTCGGCGCTGGACGTGCTGCGCAGCCGGCATTCGATGTTCGCTGGGGAGAGACAGCGCTTTACGCGCGCGCGGTTGATGCGGAGCGTAGAGGAGTCCGGGGTGGAAGTGCTTCGCTGCACTTACGCCAACAGCCTGTTGCTTCCGGTATCGCTGCTGAAATTCCGGATCTGGGAACCGCTGATGAACAGGCCGCCGGCAAGTGGGGTGGAGCCGCTGGCCGGGTGGCTGGATGCGGCGCTACATTTCCCGCTGGCGGTTGAGGCGGCGTGGATTGGGGCGGGAATGCGGCTGCCGCTGGGGCAGTCGCTCATTCTGATCGGCCGAAAGCGCTAGCCTGTCTCAAAATCGCCCGATTTCGTCCGATAAGAAGCAACAGCGCGGGTGATTCAGAAAAACCGTGCTGTTTTTATGTCCACATCCGTTTGGATCATTTACGCAGCCATAGGGTTTCTGTCGCTTGTCTGTCTATGCGCGGCGTGCTACGCGATGGGAAGAGGCGGTGCGCGGGCGGGAAGTGTTGGCGCAGCGGACTACGACGAGTATTTTCATCGCCTGTTCGACGAGACGGCGATTGCTTATCACGACATCGACATGAAGGGAATTATCCGGCGGGTAAATCGGGCGGAGTGCGACCTGCTTGGATATGAGCCGGAACATTTGGTGGGCCGGGCGGTGTGGGAACTGGTAGCGCCGGAGACACAGGAGGAGAGCAGGAGGGCGGTACTGGCGAAGCTTGGACAACGAGCGCCGCTGGCTCCTTTTCAACGGGGCTATGTAGGCCGTGGCGGGAACGAACTGACGTTGGAAATCCACGAAAACCTGCTTTTCGATAGACAAGGTAAAGCCATCGGGATCCGTTCAGCGCTTCTTGATGTAACAAGCCGGGTACGGGCAGAGGCTGAGGTGCGGGAGAGTAGGCGGCAGTTTGAGGAGATGGCCAACACCGTCCCGGTGATGCTTTGGAAGACGGGGCGCGACGGCCAGCTCAACTACGTAAACAAGCAGTGGTTGAATCTGACCGGCGATACGTCCGAACAGGTGTTAGGAGGCGGTTGGCTGAATTCCGTACATCCGGAGGATGTCGCCCTGCTGATGAACCAACCGAGCGCGCGCGCTGTATCCGAAGGCCCGATGAATTTGGAATTTCGCCTCAGGCGATTCGATGGACAGTACCGCTGGATCGTCTCGAGCGGCGTTGCGCGCTATTCACGCGGAGGAGAGTTTGATGGATATATTGGCTCGTCCACCGATGTAACGGATCGCAAGCAAGCCGAAGAAAGGTTGCGGCTGTTGGAATCGGTGGTGGTGAATGCAACGGAAGGGGTGATGATCACCGACTTCGCTCCGGACGAACCTGGTCCCCGGATATTGTACGTGAACGAATCGTTCACCCGGGTGACCGGATACTCCCTGGATGAAGTGAAGGGGAGGAGTCCGCGATTGTTGCAGGGGCCGCTTACCGATAAAAAGCCGCTCGCACTGGTGCGTTCGGCGATGATGCAGGGAAAGCCCGTCCATGTGGAATTGTTGAACTACCGGAAAAATGGGATGCCGTTCTGGAACGAGATCGACGTTGTGCCCGTCGCCAATGGAACCGGCGCGTACAGTCACTGCATTGCGTTGCAACGGGATGTGACGGAGCGGAAGCGGGTGGAGAACGAGATCCAGCGCTATGCCCGTGAGTTGAAGCAGAAGAACCAGGCATTGCTTTCGGCGCTGGCCGGGGCCAAGGAATCGACCGAACTGAAGAGCCGTTTCCTGGCCAACATGAGCCACGAGATCCGCACGCCGATGAATGGAATTGTGGGAATGATCGGACTACTGCTGACTACCAGGTTGAATGGGGAACAGACCGAATATGCCGAAGCGGTGCAGCAGTCGGCCAGTTCCCTGCTGGTATTGATCAACGACATTCTGGACCTCTCACGGATTGAAGCGGGCAAGCTGGAGCTCGATTTCGTCTCCTTCGATTTGAAGGCAATGGTGGAGGAGGCTGTTTCGCTTTTGGCCATCATGGCGAGGACG
>JANXXV010000930.1 GCA_025350445.1 Bryobacteraceae bacterium
TCATCCGTTCGAAAGGCCCGGCTAATTGCGGGAAATCGGGTACGCCACAATGCTGTTCAAGCTGCTCAAGCAGTCTGCCCGCCCGGGATTCCGGCCATCGACGCGACATGATACGGGCATCCTCCCCTATTCCCGCCACCCAGGCAGGTCCGGCTTGGGCTGCATCTACTTGCCGAAATGCGTGACCAGATAATCGACGATCGGCTTCACGTCTTTATCCTTCGCATTAGCCCCGCGCGCGATCATGTTGTCTACCATTGCCACCCAAGCCGTGCGGTCCCGCCGCTGGCCCGTCACCGCATCCAAGCCGTGGCACGTCGCGCCACACGTCCGCTGCACAAGGGCCTTGCCCGGTCCATCGGGAATAATCAAGACGCCCGCGGGCCGTTCGGACGCCGCCGGACTTTCCACGCGGGACACAACATTGCCCGCGGCGGGCGCAGCGCCATCGCCGATCGCGAACGCCATCAAGCTATCGCTCGGCGTACCCCCAAAGTAGCCTCCGCCTCCGCCAGCCATGATCGCCACATATTGTTTGCCGTCCTTCCCCAGGTAAGTAATCGGGATCGTATGGCCGTTGGCATCAATCGGCTGGTCCCACAGCAACTTTCCCGACCTGGATTCGAACGCGCGAAACCGGCTGTCGTTGGTGGCCGCGATGAACACCAATCCGCCCGCGGTGGCGATGCTGCCGCCCAGGTTCGGAGCGCCGGCGTTCTTGATGCCCTTGGCTTCCAACTCAGGCACAATGCCCAACGGCGCACGCCATGCAATCTCGCCCGTCCGCGTATCCACCGCCACCATTTCGCCGTACGGTGGATTCGTGCACGGAACCCGCGTGTCGCGATTCCAGAAGCGTGCGTAAGTCCCATAAGCTGAGGTGCGGGCGTAAGTGACGGCGCCAGTCGTGGCATCGGTCCTCTTCTCCATATGGCCCCATTGACCCAGATTGTTGACGTTCGTGAACAGGTAGCCAAGCGTAGGATCCACCGACACTCCACCCCAGCCGCCCCCACCCAACGTGCTGGGGAACATCAGCGTGTTGCCCTCCAGTCCGAACGGCGTATAGAGTTCTCCGATATGCATCTGGTTACGATCAAATAGGTCGAGACAGAAGGCCGCATGTTCCGGCGTCAGGCTATACATCTCCTCTTTCTTGAACGCAATGCGCGACAGCGGCGACGGCTTCAGTGGAAACGGCTGTGTCGCCGCCGTCTTCTCACCCGGCACCGTGCTCTGCGGTACCGCGCGTTCCTCCATCCCGTAAAGCGGTTTGCCGGTCACCCGGTCAAACGCAAACAGAATACCCATCTTCGTAATCTGCGCCACTGCGGGAACAGTGCGCCCATTCCGCATCACCTCAAATAATACCGGCGCCGCAGCCGCATCGAAGTCCCAAAGGTCGTGGTGGACCAGTTGTTGATACCACTTCAGCTTTCCCGTCGCTGCGTCCAGCGCAACCAGGCAGTTGCCATACAGTCCGTCGC
Organism: Bryobacteraceae bacterium; assembly: GCA_025350445.1. Next base: position 1,488 of record JANXXV010000930.1, read on the forward strand.
CATGACGGTCGGCGCCATAGAAGTCGGACGTGGGTGCCCCAAGCGGAACATACACAATGCCGCGCGCCATATCCAGGCTAAGAAGTCCCCAGGCGTTCGTGCCCGAACGGTTCTTCCATCCGTCAACCGGCCACGTGTCGTTGCCGGGTTCCCCAGGCCGCGGCACCGTGTGGAAAGTCCACACCAGCTTTCCCGTGAATGCGTCCCACCCGCGTACATCGCCGTACGCACCCGCGCTGGGGAATCCCTCTCCGTTTACGCTGCCGGTGATCACAATGTTCTTGTACACACTGGGTGGCGACTGCAATGAGAATCGTGCATCCGGCAGCTCGCCCAGCACTCCTTTTCGCAGGTCCAACAATCCCTCGTCGGCAAAGCCGGCCGCGGCCTTGCCGGTGGTGGCATCAATGGCGATCATTCCACCTTTCACCCCGGCAAACACCCGCGGATGCGTCGACTTGTTGCCCGGCCAGTAAGCCAACCCGCGCAGTGCAACCTGCGTAGCTTCGAAGTGCCAGATCTGCTTGCCCGTCTCCGGTTCCACGGCGAAAATGCCGTTGGCCGCAGCCAGGTACATCACGCCGCCAACCACCACCGGTATCCCCTCCGAACCAGGCTTGCCGGTATGAAACGTCCAAGCCAGCTGCAGCCGCGCGACATTCGCCGGCGTGATCTGCTTCAGCGGCGAAAAGCGCCGTGCGCCCGCATCGTGCCCATACATCGGCCAATCGGTCTGTGCGCGGCCAATCGCCAGCGCGAAGGCGGCAATAAGGAGAAGGCGTCGATACATAATCGCTGAAGTCTAAGTATATTGGAATTACTCACCGTCCGGTCGGCTGCACTCGGCCCTCCCCCGCCTCAAATTCTGATGTAAAGTAATCTCAACGAGGCAACCCATGAACCGCCGTACATTCTTAACCGCAAGCGCCGCCATAGCCACCGCCGACCGCCCCATCCTCGGCGCAAACGACCGCATCAACATGGCCGTAGTCGGCGTGCGCAGCCGAGGGAAAAGCCACATGACTGCCTACGGAACGCTGCCCGGCTCACGCGTAGCCGCCGTCTGCGATATCGACCAGGCGGTGGCCGAACGCGCCGTACCATTCGCTGAAAACATCCAGGGCGCCAAGCCCAAAACCTATCTCGACTTGCGCAAGCTTCTCGAAGACAAAGAGGTCGACGCCATTTCCATAGCGACCTGCAATCACTGGCACGCCTTGGCCACCATCTGGGCATGCCAGGCAGGCAAAGACGTCTACTGCGAGAAACCGTCCTCGCACAACATCTTCGAAGGGCGAAAGCAAGTGGAAGCCGCACGCAAATACAAGCGCATCGTGCAGGTGGGTACGCAGAGCCGGTCCATGCCGCACAAAATGCGCGCCATCGAATTGCTCCAGGGCGGCGTCATCGGAAAACTCTACATGGCCAAGGGGCTCTGCTATAAACGGCGTCAATCCATAGGACACGAAGAAGCAAGCGCGGTGCCTCCCGGCGTCGATTTCGATAAGTGGCTAGGCCCCGCCGAGATGCGCCCGTTCTACAAGAATCGCTTCCACTACAACTGGCATTGGTTCTGGGACACCGGCAATGGCGACATCGGCAATCAAGGTATTCACGAAATGGATATCGCCCGCTGGGGCCTCGGCAAAACCGGTCATCCTCTTAGCGTCGATTCCACCGGCGGCAAATACGCCTATCAAGACGACCAGCAGACCGCCAATACCCAGTTGGCCCGGTTCGACTATGGAGACGCACAGATAGTCTTCGAGGTGCGCGGCTTGCCCACCGGCAGCGAAAGCGGCCTCGAGCAGGTCCAGGGACCAAACTTCATCGGCAACATATTCTTCGGCAGCGGCGGCTACCTGATCGTCGACGACAACGACTTCCAGATTTTCCTGGGCGACAAACGCGAACCCGGAGAATCGATGAAGCACCCCGGCAAGTCCGACGAGCCCGATACAAAAGAGCATATGGCCAACTTCCAAAAGGCCATGAAGAACCGAAACGTAGCAGACCAGCGCGCCGACATTCTGGAAGGACATATGTCAGCCGCCATGGTCCACATGGCGAACACCAGCTATCGTCTCGACAGGCGCTTGCAGTTCGACGGCAAGACGGAATCCTACCGCAACGACGCCGAGGCCAACACATATATCTCCAGAAATTACCGCGCCCCGTATATAGTTCCCGAAAGAGTGTAGGATAATGAGCGAGTCCGGAACGGAGGCCCCTTTGAAAAGATCTACCATCAGCACGTTTTTTCTTGCATTACTCGCCATCAGTTGGCTGGTCGTCTACCACCCCGCATCCCGCGCGACGCCCGGAGCCGCCATCAGCGGTCAAGGGAAAATGCGTTTCCGTGTGCTCTACACCGCGGACCATTTACCCGCCGAGGCACAGCAGGTTTTGAAAGGAGCGCACGGCGGGTTCACCGTGGATTTACGGCCCGGCAAAGGCGAGACCTATTTCTCGCTGAAGGGCGCCGGCATTCTCCAGATCAGCAGCGACTTAAAGACCTCCCGCGTGCTGCCCACGGCGCCGGAGATGAAGAACACCAACCTGCACAACAGCACCGTCTGGTACGCTCCCGACGGAACGCCATTCCTCACTTTCCCCGGGAACGAAGCCAATCAGGTGTTCACCACGTCGATCGACGGCAAGCTGCTGCACAGCCTGAAAACCCCTGAACCCGGTGTAGACCTGGGAAGCCCCGTTGCAAATGACTACTTCGCAGGCCGTGGAAACTTCATCCCGACCGACGTCGAGCAACTGGACGGCATGCTCTACATCACAACCGGCTATTCAAATCTGGACTATGTTCTAACAGCGAAAATCCTCGGCACAAATCCGTTCAACGCGGTGTGGCACGATCTGGCCTTCGGCGGCAGGGGCACCGGTCCCGGCCAGTTCGGCACAGGGCACGGCATCACCATTCCCCCAGGCACAAAGCGGCTGGAAATCTCAGACCGGCCCAACTCCGAAATCGATCGCTTCACCCGCTACGGGCAATATCTTTCCACTCTCCGTATGCCGCAAGGCTCGCTGCCCTGCGATATCTACTACCTCGACAACTACGCGGTCGTAGGGGCACTCGACGGCCCGGACAGAAGCAAGGGCGCGCCGATTTACATCCTGGAAAACGACAAGCTGATCTCCACCGTAATGATCAAGGAAGACCTCGGTCTGGAAAACTTCAAACACATCCACAACGCAATTCTGCGGCGCACCGGCGGCAAGCTCTACATAATCGCCCAAGCCTGGAACCCAGGCGACTTCGCAATCCTGGAACAAGTAACCGAATAGCAGGAGGGCGGACCCCTTGGTCCGCGCGGGACGCCCTCGTCCCGCCTGCCCACCACAAGTAGATGTCCAAAGCAGACCCAAATTCGACCAATGAAGAAGGCTGCTCCTTACTAGCTGACGCCGTAATCGAAGGCCAGACCTCCACAGTAGAAATACTTCCGCCAGCCGGTGCGCATCCCAACGCCGCAAGCTCCGGCGAAACCACCGCGCTCTACTACGCGGCGCGCTTACGGCAGACGGAAAAAATGGCGTTGCTACTATCAGCACGCGCCGCAGTGGCGTCCGAACCATCACGCACCCCCAGACACGCAGCAGCGGAAGCAGCGCACCTCGACACTCTGAAATTCCTCCGAACAGCAAGCGGGCAAGCGGCGCTGAATCGCTTCGACGACTTCTCACGGACACCGCAAATGTGCGCGGTCCGGAAAGGCCCCGTAGACGCAGTCCGCTGCTTGCCGCAAAACGGAGCCCGCACAAACTCCCAAGACAAAGAAAGAATCGGCAACACGGCTCTACGGAATGCCGCGGCCCATCCGTCGCAACCGCGCTCGATGCAGCTCACGGCACTCCACAAAGCCAAAGCGCGAACAGACCCGCACTCCAGCCGCATTCAAGAACTCCTGCGTCAGACGATAAAATCAAGGCAATGAACCGCCGCACCTTCCTAGCCCTAACCGCAACCGGAGCCATAGCGGGTCCCGCCGGCAAACAACTCAGCATAGCCACGTTTCAAGTAGACGCCACTCCCGACATCGGCGATCCACTATGCTTCGGGCTCTGCCAACCGGCGAGCCGGGTCGACGACCGATTAACCGCCCGTGGCGTCATATTGCTAAATACCGGGCGTCCCATCGTCCTCTGCGCCGTAGACTGGGTAGAAATCGCCAGCCGTGGATACGACCAAATCCGCGCGGACCTCGCAAAAGCCGCGGACACCTCCATAGATCGCGTTACGCTGCACACCCTGCACCAGCACGATACACCGGGCTACAATCCCGGAGCAGAAGAAATCCTGGCGGCCAACGGACTAGGCGGCCGCTTGTACGGAGCCGGGTTCATATCTGTCTTCCGTCGAAGGTTAGCAGCCGCAGTAGCCCAATCGATCACCCAATCACATCCCGTAACGCATCTGGGAATCGGCCGCGGCAAAGTGGAGAAGGTAGCCTCAAACCGCCGCGTCCTCGGGCCGGACGGCAAGGTCCAATACGGCCGCATGAGTTCCTGCCGGATTCCCGAAGCCATCGCCGCACCCGAAGGAACCATTGACCCCTACGTCACGCTGCTCAGCCTTTGGAACGGCGACAAGCCCTTGGCAAGCATCACCTACTACGCCACGCATCCGCAAAGTTACTACTGCAAAGGAGGCGTAAGCGCGGAATTTGTAGGAGCGGCGCGCGCCATCCGCGAGGCCGCGGTCCCCGGCGCAGCGCACATCCACTTCAACGGCGCTGGGGGCAACGTAGCAGCCGGCAAGTACAACGATGGATCACCCGCAAACCGTCCCATTCTCGCCGCGCGCTTAGCCGAAGGGTTCAAGCGTGCCTGGGACGCAACGGAAAGAACTCCGCTTTCAGCCCGGCAGGTACGCTGGACTATCCTTCCGGTCCACTTGCCGCAACACCCCCGGCTCCAGGAAGCAAAGCTCTTGCAGGAAGTCCGCGACGTGACCTTGCCGGAGAAGCAGCGCACCAGAGCCGCGCGCGACCTAAGCTGGTTGCGCCTGCCACCAAACCGGAAAACGCCTCTGCAACTACTGGATTTCGGAAAGGCCTGCGTTCTTCACATGCCCGGCGAACTGTTCGTCGAATATCAACTCGCAGCCCAAACCATGCGCCCGGACGCCACAGTCGCCATGGCTGCATACGGAGACTGCGGCCCCGGCTATATCGGAACCAGCATCGCCTATTCGCAAGGCGGCTATGAAACCGGAGAAGTCTCGCTGGTAGCCCCCGAAGTGGAAGACGTCCTGATGGGCGGTATGCGGCGGCTTCTCACAAACTAGTGTAGTGTCCAGGAAATAGCTGGACAGCCCAAGTTGTATCTCACCCAAGGAGTTCGCCCCAACCATCCGCGTCTATCCGCGTCCATCTGCGGCCAATAATCATGTGCCGCCCAGTATTAGCTCCCGATCAACGCTGGTTAACGCAGATTTTGCGCGGAACCGTAGTTTCGATCTGTCCAGCTAATTCGTGGACACTACACTAGTCACAGGTTCTTCAGCCGCCAATTCTTGTATTCCACCTTCATCGGCCCGCCCACATGCACCTGCACTCCAATCAGCCCCTCCATAGTGCGGCCTGGCACGTCGTCGTCAATCACCGCGCTCATCAGTTGTCCGTTCACAATGTGCAGCAACACATTCCCCCGGATAATCAAATGCACCGCGTTCCAGCCCGTAGTGATCAACGCCGCCAGCCCCTTGTTCTCTCCCAGGCTGGATAATACAATCGGCCGCCGCGTGCCCGTCACATGCGTCACCTGGCCCCGCTCCGCCAGAAACAAGCGCCCCTTCTCTTCGTAGTTATTCCCCGTGTACCGGTTCAGCCCATCAATGTCGCATTGGTATCCGCGCATCGCGAACTTGTTCTCCGCGGTAACCTTGTCCGGCGCCACCACGCTCCGATAGTTGATCCCGCTGTTCCCGCCGGCGGTGATCCGGTAGTCCACCTTCAATTCAAAATCTTTCGGAGCCCCGCCGCGCCAGATGATAAACGTGTTGCTCTTGATAATAGTTTCAGGCGTGATCTCGCCCACCATAACGTGATCATCCACGCGCCAGTATTTCGGATCGCCCTCCCAGCCGTTCAACGTAGCGCCGTCGAAAATAGAGCTGAATCCCGATTCATCCCCCGCCACAACCTCCGGCCGGTCGCTCTGCTTCGGCACATACGATTGACCCGCCAGCGGCAAGCCCCAAAGGCCCGCCGCCACTGAAGTAAGAAAGTGTCTACGGCCGGTCCTGTCTGTTAACATGCATTTTCCCTCGCACATGATAGATTATCTGAATCGCCACCCATGAAGAAAGAACCACGCGAAAACCGTCGCAAGTTTCTAGCGCTCTCTGCCGGCGTAGCCGCGTTCACATCCTGTAAGTCTCCGGCAGTCTCGAAATCCGGAGCCCACATGCGGCCCTATGGCGAACGGTCTTCCCATGAGTCCTCGGCCCGTGTTCTGCGCGAACTCACAAAGAGCCCCGGCACCGGATCCAGCCGCACGCCGCTTCAGGATTTGTACGGCATCATCACGCCGTCGTCGCTTCACTTCGAGCGTCATCATTCGGGCGTCCCCAACATCGACCCGGATAAGCATGAGCTCTTGCTGCACGGCCTGGTAGACCGGCCGCTGACCTTCACCATGGCGGACATCAAGCGCTTCCCATCCGTCTCACGCATCAGTTTCCTCGAATGTTCAGGCAACAGCATCGGCGGCGCTACCGGAAGTGAACTGCCGGACGTGCAGCAGAGTCACGGTTTGCTAAGCTGCTCGGAATGGACCGGCGTCCCGCTCTCCGTTTTACTCCGCGAAGCAGGCGTCCAACCTGCGGCACGATGGATCATTGCGGACGGTGCCGACAGCTCCCGCATGTCACGAAGCATCCCCATCGAAAAGGCGTTGAACGACGTGCTGGTAGTCTACGGACAGAATGGCGAGGCCCTGCGCCCTGAACAAGGTTATCCCCTCCGGCTGATTCTGCCGGGATGGGAAGGCAACACCAACGTGAAATGGCTGCACCGCCTGCAATTGACAGATCAACCGGCAATGACCACAAAGGAGACCGCCTATTACACCGATCTCATGCCCGACGGAAAAGCGCACATCTTCACATTCGTCATGGAAGCCCGTTCGGTAATCACGCGGCCCTCCGGCGGCCAAAAGCTATCCAGCCCCGGCTTCCACCAGATCACCGGCTTCGCCTGGTCGGGCCAAGGAAAGATTACCCGCGTCGAAGTCTCCACCGATGGCGGCACAACCTGGGCCGATGCGCGACTCCAGGAACCAGTGCTCTCCCAAGCCCTGGTGCGCTTCCGCTTCCCCTGGACCTGGAACGGCGGCAGCGCAATGATCCAATCGCGTTGCACCGATGAAACAGATTACGTGCAACCCACGCACGACGAATTTGTAGCCGAACGTGGCTACAACAGCGGCTATCACTACAACGGAATCAAAGCCTGGAAAGTGCAACACGACGGAAGTGTCACCAATGGCTAATTCCACTCCCCCAAAAATGACAAGTCCCGACAAGATAGGCAGTCCTGATACAACCCCCAGGACGGCGGACGCCCTCGTCCGCGCGCGACCC
>JANXXV010000954.1 GCA_025350445.1 Bryobacteraceae bacterium
GAATGTACTGCCGATCAAGTTCAGCGGCCAGGCTGGCGGCAATTTCCTGGCAGGCGTGATCGGTAATGAGCGTGACTTTTTCGTGCGGCTGTATGCGCAGGCATTGAGTGACGGCATTGTGGGCCGCGGGCTGGAATTCAGGATCGAACTTGATTTCAGCAAGAGTCATCGATGCTCCGCCGCCGCCGCCGCGGTACGGGAACCTTCGAACAGGCCCGCCTCGGTTTCCGAAATCATGTAGTCCACCACTTGTTTAAGATCGCCGGTTTCGTGAAACACGCGAAGCTGCCGATCCGCGCCAGTGCCGTGGTTTAGTATCCGGTGAAGGTACATAATCTCGTCGCGGCTGCCAAGGTCGTCTACCACGTCGTTGATAAATTCGAGGACTTCTCCAATCAGCTCGCGCTCCGGAACTTCGGTCTGCTTGCCGAAATCGATCAGCTTACCGTCCAACCCGTAACGAGCGGCGCGCCACTTATTTTCCATGATGAGCGCGCGGCTGTAATGGCGAAAGCTCTGGTTTTTTTCATGGATCTTATAGAGCTTCGCGATGATGGCCTGGCAAAGAGCGGCGATGGCGATGGATTCGTCCAGGCGCATGGGCATGTCGCAGACGCGAAATTCGAGGGTGGGGTAGTGCGGATGGGGACGGATGTCCCACCAGATCTTCTTCGCATCGTCGATGCAATTGGTTTTGATCAGCAAGTCGACGTAGTTTTCAAACTCACTCCAGCTATGGTAAATATCCGGAATGTTGGTGCGCGGAAACTTATCGAACACTTTGCAGCGGTAAGATTTGAGACCGGTTTCCATTCCTTGCCAGAAGGGCGAATTAGAGGAAATCGCCAGCAGATGCGGAAGAAAATAGCGTGCGCCGTTCATGATCTGGATGGCGGTCTCGCGGTCTTCGACGCCGATGTGGACGTGCAGCCCAAAGATCAGGTTGGCGCGGGCCACCATTTTGAGATCTTCGACGATGGTCTGGTAGCGCGGATCGGGGTAGATTTCCTGGCGGGCCCATTCGGCGAAAGGATGGGTACCACCGGCGGCGATGCGGAGACCGTTCTTGCGGGCCAGATTGACGATCTCGCGGCGGATGGTGCGGATTTCTTCCTTCGCCTGCTGGATGGTCCGGCACACAACGGTGCCGATTTCGATGACCGATTGATGCATCTCCGGCTTGACCTGCTCGGCCAGAATCATACGGCCTTTTTCGATTATCTCGGCTTGGATGTGAGACCGGAGATCGCGGGTCTCCGGATCGATAGTCTGGTATTCCTCTTCGATACCGATAGTGAGACTGGGACGGCTCATCTCTTTACTCTACTTTGGATTCCGCCAGGAAAGCGGTCCAGTTGAGCGGCGGTGCCGGTGGAGGCGACAGCGCCTTCGCGAGCGCCATCTCCGCCACCGCGTCCACGATCCAGCGGAAGTTGTCCAGGCCAACGGATTCCAAACCCGCGTCCGGAGCGGGGTTCATGAAATCGATGGCGTACGGAATTCCGTCTTCCACGGCGAATTCCACGGTGTTGAGATCGTAGCCCAGCGCGTTACAGATGGTGAGGCAATCTTTGACGAGGCGCTGTTTCATGGCGGCGTCCGGCGCGGGATTGCCAGGCAGGTAGCGCAGATGGTGCGGTTGCCGGGGATCGTAGCGCATGATGTGGACCTTATCGCGATTGATGCAGTAGCAACGGAAGTAATCGCCGAAATTCACGCCGCGCTGCAGCGTCATGCAGAGGTCTCGGCTCTGATCGTAGGCGGCGAAAAACTCATCCGGGTTATCCACTTTGTAGACATCCCTCCAGCCCCCGCCGTCGTGCGGCTTGAGGAACGCGGGAAAGCCGACGTAGTGGAAGATGGTGTCCCAATCGAGAGGGTATTGCAGGTTGCGCATCGATTTGGCGGTGGTGCCCGGGGGGAAGTTTTTGTGCGGCAGAAGCACCGTGGGCGGAATGGCGATACCCAGTTTCGAAGCGAGAGCGTAGTTGAAGAACTTGTCGTCGGCACTCCACCAAAACGGGTTGTTGATGACGGTGGTTCCAGTGAGAACGGCGTTCTTCAGGTAGGAACGGTAGAAGGGAATGTCGTGGGAGATGCGGTCGATGATCAGGCGATAACCGCAGGGGACGGCCATCTCCACGCCGCCGGTGATGAGGCTTTCGGCACGCAGGCTGGGGATGCCGCGTTCCGTGATCAGGGCGTTGATGCGGTCGACTAGAGTGGGGGGGAAAGAGTCCTCCATCCCGTATAAAATGCCGATCTTGTTCATGGTTTTTCCTCCGTCTGTTTATTCGACAAAGAATTTAGCGGCCATGCTGTGCCACCACGGCCAGTCGTGCCCAAAGCCTTGCCAAACGTCCAGTTTGTGAGGGATGTGTTGGGTTCCCAGAGCGTGGGCGAGCCGCACGTTCTGATCGAAGAGCGGGTCGTGTTCCCCGATAGCGAGCACATAGTAATTACGCCGCATCTGGCCCAGCGGATGGTCGTCACGCATATTGATCAGGTACTCGAGCGGGCTGTGGAAGTAGGCGTCACTATTATGAAAGCCTTCCAGGAAGCGCTGCGGGATGTTGAAGGCGCCGCTCATGCTGACGGCGTAGGTGACCAGGCTGGGATGGCGCAGGGCGAAGTTGATGGCGTGATAGCCGCCAAAGCTGCAGCCGGTGGCGGCAATTTGCGGCCAGGAGGTTTTGGTTTGCAGGAACGGGACCACTTCGAGTGCGAGGTAGGCATCGTAGGCGTTCTGGCGGTGGAGGCGGTCGGCAGGGTGCGCGTGTTTGTTGTACCAGCTTTCCAGGTCGACGCTATCGACGCAACAGACTTGCAGTTCGCCGCGGTCGATCTTCGGACGGAGCGCGTCGATCATACCGCGCTCTTCATATTCGAAGAAGCGGCCGTAGGAAGTGGGGAAGACCAGGAGGGGAAAACCGGCGTGGCCGAAGACCAGGAGTTCCATGTCCCGGTGGAGCGAAGGGCTGTGCCACTTGAAATATTCGCGAAGCATGGGAGAATCCACATGGTAACCCAGTAATCAGAGGCCCAGCGAGGTTCCAGCCCGCCCGGCACGGTTATCGATAGAACCACCTCTTTTGCTTTAAAGCGCATGGAGGGCTCGGGATTGCGCCAGGGCATTTGTGGCCCCGGGGCTTTTGTGTTGGTCCAGTGTGAAACGGAGAGAGGGCGCTCCCCGCCAGTGAGTATTCCGCCCTTCGGGCGGGGATTTTCAAGGCATCTGGGTCTACCGATCCGATGAAATTTTGGGGCAGCGCATGAAAAGGATCCTCGCTCCGGGGTTCATCGTGTTGATGCGTTCGGCCAACTTCCGAGTGCGCCGTGATTCATGAGGAATGTAACGCGCAACGGGTCGACCGCAAATGCCGGGCAATCAGGCAGGATCTATTTCGCTCAAGGTCGTAACGGGAGTCTTGACAGAAGCCGCGAGGCGACTCCGCTATAATCGTTAACCTATGGATCCATCCGAACTACCTCCCAGCGCGCAAATGATGAACTTGATGTGGGGCAAGGCCATTACCACCACTCTCTCGGCGCTTGCCAAGCTTGGCGTTGCCGACCACATGGGCGACGAGCCGGAGACGGCGGAATCGCTTGCCACCGCCACGGGCGCCAACGCCGATGCGCTGTACCGCGTCATGCGAATGCTCGCCGGCATCGGCGTCTTTCAGGAACTTCCCGGCCAGCGCTTCGCACTCACGCCTGTGGGCCGCTGCCTGCGCGCCGATGCTCCGGATTCGATGCGCGGCATCGCCATGATGGTCGGCGATGAATGGCAGATGCGCGGGTATGAGAACGTCCTGCACTCTGTCCGCACGGGCGAGAACGCCGTCCAGGCGGCCTATGGAAAGAACGCGTTTGAAGTGCTGGCGGAGCGGCCCGCCGAACTGGCGAACTTCCAACTCGCCATGACTTGCTATTCGAATGTCGAAGCGGCGGTGCTCGACCCCATCCTGGACTTCAGCGCCTTCACCCGGCTGGCGGACGTCGGCGGCGGTCACGGCGCTTTGCTGGCGCACATTCTCGGCAAGAATCCGAAGCTCGAAGGCGTACTGTTCGACTTGCCCGAAGTGACGTCGCAGGCCTGCCACAGCCCGTTGCTGCAGCCCTTCCACAGCCGTATGGCTTTTGAGACGGGCAGCATGTTCGAGCGCGTCCCGCACGGCTGCGACGCCTACATCATGAAACACATCATCCACGACTGGAGCGACGATCTGTGCCACACGATTCTGCGCCTGATGTGCGCGGAACTCGCCGCCCATGCGCCGCGGAATGGCCGCGTCTTCCTGGCGGAGATGATCGTGCCGCACGGCCCGGAACCGGCGCCCGCCAAGTTCCTCGATGTCGAAATGCTGATCAATACTCCGGGCGGCCGCGAGCGCACGGCCACGGAGTTTGCGGCGATGTTCGAGGAAGCCGGCCTAGAGTTGGTCGGCGTGAAGACAACCGCCGGCCCCATCTGTCTGATTGAAGCGAAGGTCGCCTCGTAGTTACACAAAATCGATGTGGAAGATCCATTCCGCGGCCGGGCTGTCATTGTTCGGCCAGCCGGGATGGATGCCCGCGTCGCAGACATGGCGCTGGCCGTCGTGGAAGGCAAACCCATGCGGATCGTCCGATCCCCGGAGGACGTCGACGGTTTCGACGGCGCGGCCGGATCTTCGGCCGGCCCAGCGCCAACTTCGGGAAGAGACGTGGCACATGCCGTAACCGTCAGAGGATGGCGGGACGAATCGCTTCGACTGTTTGCAGATTATGTGGGGAATATACGCTGGGGCGCTCGCCGCGCACTTCATCGGTGATCGAAGAGCCGCTCGCTAGCGCGCAGGGAGCGAGTGAATGCGCCGCTCTGCTTCTGAGTCGTCCTTAGATTATTGAATGGCGATCGTCACGATGTTCGAGGGCCTTCCGCCCGTTGGCATAATCAGCTCCAACGGCACCTGTGGGCCGGAAGCGGCGGCGGACGGAACTTGGAAGTTGACCTGGTACAGCCCCACGAAGCCGGGTGCGAGACCGGAAAATTGAGGCGTAACCGCGCACAGCGCCAGGTCACCTGAGTTCCCCGGACATCCAATCCGCACGACCGGTTGGGCGATGGTCGGCGCGAGTCCCGCTGCCGGCGCCCCGTCTTTAGGAGCGTTCGTCACCGGTCCAAGTCCAGTTGCGTAGATGGAGAGATACTCTCCCTTCGCAGCCGGACGCGATCCTGGAAACACACCGGCAGGCGCCGCGATGATGGCCGTGCCCGCGACCAGCACTGCCGCCTGTCCGAATCCCTGTTGATTGGTAGTGAAGAGCTGTGGGGCGACCCCGCCGTGCAGAGTAACGGAGTTCGAAGGGACTCCGTTGGAAATTACCTGGACCGTTGCCAGGGCCGCCGTCGTGCTAAATGGAATTACGAAATCGATCTGTCCGGGCGAAACATAGTACAGTGGCGCGGACGCGCCGTTCACGAGGACCGAAACGTTGCCGAGCGTTTTGGGGAAGGGAATGCTTGTCGCGAGCACCGTTGCCTCTGCGATCCCCGATCCGTAGATTGTTGCGAACATCCCCGCCGATAGATCCACATCGAACGGATTGCCCGCCAGATCGTTGGTTACCGTAACCGGACTGGCGGCGTTGAGAACACCTCCGGGATAGATCGTCGGGCCAGTGGATGCATTGACCGGGTCCGACAAGCCGCCCGTAGTTCCGGGCGTATTGACGGATACGTTATAGACCGTGGACGCCGTGATGGACGACGCCAGCAGAGAAGCTGTCAACTGCTTGGTGCTCGCATAGGTTGTAGCGACGGCTTTACCGTTGAGCCAGATCTGCGAGCTGGAAGTGAAGTTCGTCCCGGTTACGGTGAGCTGATATCCGGACCCGCTCGCCGTCAGCGAGGCGCTGGAAACGAGCGGTGCCGTCAGCGGCACGGCCAGGTCCCAGGCGCCGCGACCGATGGTGGCCACGCGAAGAACCCGCGCCGAGCGATGGAGTTCTACGTCGGTCACCTGCGACATCGGAAAGCCCGAGCCCAGCGGATACCATGCGCCTCCTCCATCCGAACTGCGAAACACCGCTGTGTCCGTGCCGAGATAGAGTACGTTTGCAAGGTCCGGGTCGATCACCAGTCGTCTTGGCGTATCGGTGACGTTCGGACCAAGATCGTTGGCCCGCCACGTCATGCCACCGTCGGAGCTCACCAGCAGGGGCGCGGGATTGGGCGCCGCGGAGCCGGCGACCGCATAAACCTTGGTTGGGTCGGCGGGGTCGATCACATATTGCTGGGGACGGCCTGTTCCTGCTGCAGCGCCGATGGAGAGCCCCGTAGTCCATGTGGTCGCGCTTCCGGCCAGGGCGTTCTTTGTGATGTGCGGGATCAAGCCGTCCATCAGCATGACGGTGTTCGAATCGGAAGGAGCGACCGCTACCCAACTGACGTTCTGCGCGTTCGACGGTCCAAAGGGGTTCCAGGTTTTCCCGCCATTCATGGTTTGCATTAAGCCGCCTGGGCCGCCCCCGCCGGCATAAAGGTTCTGGGGGTTCTTCAGATCCAGGACAAACCCGGCGTTGGAAACCGATACGATAGGCCCCTTAAACGTTCCGGCAGCCCCGCCCGCGGAGCTTTCCAGGAGATTTCCACCCGCCATTGCGTAGACCGTGTTTACGTTCGCCGGGCTGACCGCGGAACCCCGCCCATCACCGTTCGGGTAGACCACCGTCCAACCGGGGCTACCGCTGTAGTTGACCGAGAAGTTGTCCTGGAGTCCTCCGAAAGAACGGTTGGGATTCGTCGGGTCCATGCCCAGTTGACCGCTGAACTCCGCATTCCCCAATGTTCCGTTGAGGTTCTTCCAGACGATCGTGGGCGACCGGAAGGTCGTCGACGACCACACGCCACCATCGTTGGCGGTGTAGAGGGTATTCCCGTCCGGGGTGAAGATCATGGCGTGGTTGTCGCCGTGCAACCCACCCGCGCTCAAGTCCCCTCGCACGTCCGTCCAATTTGAACCGCCGTCAGTCGATAGATAAACCTTTTGCGCACCGCAAAACACCAGGCTCGAATTCTTTGGATCCACCGCAAGCAGAGCCGGTACCCGTGCGCCCGGTGTCTCGACCGGCAGATTGGTAAGGTTCCAGGTCTTCCCTCCATCCGTCGTCTTGAAAAGTTGGAGCAGTAAGTTGGCGTTCTGAGGTTGCTCCACCCGGAGGTAGACGGTCTTGGGATCGGTGGGCGCCGCCGCGAACGCGGCGTACGCGCTTGTTCCGGCGAGCGTCTGCGGAAGCGCTGTTGCCCCTGAGCCTGCCGCGCCGGTCCACGTACTTCCACTGTTGGACGACGTTTCGAACATAACGCCCAGCGAGGGGGTGATCCCGCTTGCATACGCGGAATCCGGGCTTCCGGCGTTGAAGCCCAGTAGATTGATCTTACCGCTCAACGTGGCGGCCCCGGTCCAGGACGAACCGCCATTGGTGGTCTTGTAAATCACCGAAGACGACTGTGGTGTTCCGCAATACTCCGAAATCAGCCATGTTCCGCTCACCGACGGATGCACCCCCAGGGCCTCCGCGGAACAGTTTGATGCGGCTGGCGTCACAGGCGCCTCGGTCCAGGTACCGCCCCCGTCGGCGGACTTGTAGATCGAACCGCCATTCAAGACGTAAACGGTATTTGCGAGCGAGGGATCGGTCGCGATTGCTGTCACATCAATGAGAGGCCCGGCGTCGGATAGCGGCTGCCATGTGGTGCCGGCATCGGTGGTCTTCCACAAGGCGTGGCGGAAGGTTCCCGCATAAACAGTGGAAGGATTGTGAGGATCGACCGCCAGGTTCTGCACCGAACCGGCCAGTAAAGTGGCCCCAAAGACAATGGGCTGCGGACCGATGAATGTCCACTGGCTCGGATTCACCGCCGTACTTGCAGCCTGCCGGGCAGGGGTTCCCAAAAGCTTGTGGATTTCATGGAGTCTTGAGACGGTGCGCCGGCGTGCATCGAACCAATGCACGCGCTCCGAAGCGTCCGGAATTCGATCGCCGGAATCGTCCGCACGATTCTCCTCGGTTTCCGCGCCTTGGTCCAATTCGTGGCTGACGGGCGCCGTAACGACCGCTACTCGCCCCCGATGACTGCAGGAGGAGGAAGCCAGAATCGCGATGAGCGCACTTGCGCTGATCCAGGCGCCACCCATTTCTTTGAACCCGCGCATTCTTTGGAAACCTCATCCGGAGTATGCCACAACAACGAATGGTCGCGGGCCATCGGCCATTTCCAGTCGCCTCGATCGAAGATTTGCAATGCCTTCCCGGGCACCGCCCGGATCGTCGTCCACTCTTCCCCTACTTTTCCGCGGAACCCCGGCTCTACCCGATACCCGAATTTGAAAAGTAATGGAAGGATGCGCCGTCACGCAGGCGCTGGATTTGGCAAGGACCATTGCCGCCGCAGGCTTTTCGCCGGGAAGCACCTTCTTTGACCACGATCGATGCGTGAACGCCCATAGAGCGAACAGCCGGAGAGGCGTGAAACCCCGAAAGCCGTATCTTATTTCCCTGGCAATGCGAACGCGATGTAGCCTTTGGGCAGGTCCGGGCGCTCAGTCCGCGGTGCGCGGCCGCGGCCTGCGTGCCCGCCTCCTGAGTTGATATTCGATGACGCCGAAACCACCAGGTATTGCCGTCCGCCGACCTCGTACATGGCGGGGATACCCTCGGAGCCTGCCGGCAACGTGGCAGTCCATAAGACCTTGCCGCTATCCTCATCGAGCGCGCGGAGCTTGCCGTCACTGGCCGCGATGAAAATCAGCCCTGTCGACGTTACGATCATTCCGTGGTGTTCGGCCATGAAGGCGCCGGTGTCGTGAGCTCCCTCCGCTTCGGCTTCGGCATCCTGCCCCAACGGAACCTTCCACTTGATGGTTCCGGCGTTAAGGTCATAGGCCACAACCGACGACCAGGGCGGACCGATGACATAGGGCTGATCGGGATAAAGACCCCAGTTGGTGTAGTAACGAACACGAGGCGTCTGACTCCCCGGCGGATAAGGGGGGCCACCGAGCGGGGTGTATTGATCTGCGTTCCCTTGCCGGACGGTCAGCCCTCCCGGCGCTCCTCCGGAGGCAACAACGGGCCCGCGGGTTGCCGCACTCTTTGTCGGCGCTTCTTCGGCAGTACCAGCCGGCGGCTCCAGGCTGCCGAGATAGTCGAAGAGTTGCTTGACGACCGTATCATCTAGATCCCGAAACGCAGGCATTTCTCCCCGCCCGGAACGGACGGGGATGCGGAACGAATCAAAGGCGAGACGCTTGCCGATTGCGGCGAGCGGGGGTGGACCGGATCCGGAGCGCACCCCATTGACGCCGTGACACGCCTGACACCTTGCCTCATACAGAGCTTTCGCACCGGTATCCGTGGTGAGTTTCCCAAGTGGATCTTCCAGACTCAATTTGTATATCGTTGGCCAATCCTGGGTATTCAGATACATCAGGCCTTTGGCGGGATTCACGGCGCCGCTGCCCCAATTCGATCCTCCGCGTGCCCCGGGGAGCGAAATGGTCTCCGTCATTCCCGGCGGAGTAAAAAGCCCTTCGTTGCGCATGCCGGCAATTCGATCCTTCCAAGCGGCGCGCTCCTCGGGTGTGAGGATATACGGGTTCACATCGTCAGGCGTGACTTTCTGGCGCGCGAAGGGCGGTGGAGCTGTAGGGAACGGCTGCGTGGGCCAAGCCTGCTCACCCGGCATCAGACTTTTGGGCACCGCCCGTTCCTCGATGGGCCACAGGGGCTTGCCGGTCACGCGATCAAACACATACAGGAATCCCTGCTTGCTGGACTCCGCCACCACGTCGACGGGTTTTCCGTCGTGCATCACCGTGAGCAATTGCGGCGCGGCGGTGGCGTCGTAGTCCCACAAATCGTGGTGGACCATCTGGAAATGCCACAAACGCTTCCCCGTGCGCGCATCGAGCGCCACCAGACAATTGGCGAACAGATTCGCCCCGATCCGGTCGGCACCGTAGTAATCGTACGTCGGAGATCCGGTAGGGAAGTAGGCGATGCCCCGCTTCGCATCCACCGTGATCTCGCCCCAGGTGTTCGTTCCACCCGAGTATTTCCACGCATCTTTAGGCCAGGTGTCATAACCGAACTCACCAGGATGCGGAACGGTATGAAAGCTCCAGGCCATTTTGCCCGTAGTCACGTTATAGGCGCGAATATCGCCGGGGGGCGATAGATACGCTTCGCCGGGCGTTGACCCCAACAGAATCAGGTCCTCGAAGACGCGCCCGGGGGTGTCGGTTTGAATGCGATTGATGGTCTTGGGATCACGGCCCAGACCTTGCCTCAGGTCCACCAGTCCCTGCTTCCCGAACGTCAGAACCGATTTGCCAGTCCGGGCGTCGATCTCTTCCAGGTAGTCGTTGATTGCGAAGATCAGGCGCCTGTCTTTGCGGTTCTTGCTTTCCCAGTAAGCGATGCCGCGGGTTGTGAGGCCGGGAAGGTTCTCATGGATCCAGATTTCCTTTCCCGTGGCTGCGTTCAATGCCACAAGCGAACTGTTCTTCGCCAACACATACATGACGTTATCGACAACGATCGGGTTGAACAGGTAGGCATGGCCATCTTCGGTGGGATAAACCCAGGCGACCTGCAACTGGCTGACATTGGACTTGTTGATCTGGTCCAGTGCGACGAAATGGGAAGAATCCGGTCCTCCGCCGTAATCCGCCCACTGCTTATGATTCTGCCCGGCTGCCGCCAACAAAACCGTCGTTCCCATCGCGAGCAACAGTATTGCCGTCTTAGAGCGGCGGGCGAGGCTTGCGGCGCATGCGGGGTTGAGGTTGAGCATGAATGTTTCCTTTGAGATCACTAGCGCTTTCGATCATAGCCGATATCGGGTTTGATGGTGTTGTTGAGGCGGCGGGCACGGAACGTTTTGCATGATTTTCCATGCCGCTCATTTTCGTTATGGCACGCAAGACTCTCCGGCATGCACGAGGGTTCGAGCCAGGCAGTGGCGATGGTGTCCAGGTTGCCGGCTACCCTTCCGCTACCCGGTTCGGTCCGGTATAAAGCCGTGATCCAGGCGCAACCCAGTTCTTAATCCGGAAAGACGATGCCCTCGAAACATCACGAAACTCAGCATGAACCCCC
Organism: Bryobacteraceae bacterium; assembly: GCA_025350445.1. The sequence goes on from JANXXV010000954.1 coordinate 11,152, forward strand.
ATCGATTGCGCGCCGTCGCGCGGTCCCTACTGTGATACATTAACCGCCATGGACCGAACCCTTAAAGTGCGTGCTTTCGCCGGCGTGATGTTGCTTGCTTGTGCCTTCGCGGCCTACACCTACCAGGCCACGCCTGCTCCGGTGCTGACCATCGAGAAGATCCACGACGACCTTTATATGATCGTCGGCGATGGCGGCAACGTGGCCGTCTACATAACCAATGAGGGTGTCATCCTGGTAGATGACAAATACGATCAGGACCACGCCCAGATCATGGCCCGGATTCGCAGCGTGACGAATCAGCCGGTGCGCTACATCCTAAGCACGCATTATCATGCCGACCACAGCGGTGGAAACACGCTCTTCACCAACGAGGCGGAAATTATCTCCACCCGCAACGCTCACGACGGCATCGTGAAACATCTGCAGTCGAATGCACCGAATAACATGGTTCCGGCGCGGGTGACGTTCACGGACGAATGCACGATTTTCCTGGGCGGGAAAGAAGTCCGTGCCAAGTATTATGGACGGGCTCACACCAACGGCGATGCCTTCGTCTATTTCCCCGCGTATCGATTGGTGCACTCAGGCGACAGCTTCGCCTCGGCTCCGACGGCTACACCTCTCATCGATTACCCTGGCGGCGGGAGCGTCGTTGAGTGGACCAAGACGCTCGATACCGTGATGAATACGCTGGATTTCGATGAAGTGATGCCTGGCCACGGTCCGATGAGCAACAAAGCCGGCATGAAGGCATACCGCGATCGTGTGGAAGTGTTGCGGAGCAAAGCGCAGACTCTGGTCCGTGCCGGCAAGTCGCAAGAGGACTTGGCAAAGTTAATGGAGACCGACTACAAGTGGGCGCCCAACAGCTTGTTCCAGAAGTGGAGCGTTCCGGGCATGATGACGGAGTTGAAGTAATCTCGTCCTATGGTTCATGCCGAAGACGGTGCTCTCCGCTCTCGCCGGCACACGCCGCGCTTGGGTTTCGAAATGGGAACCGGGTTGTTTGTTCCCATTCCGGACCGATGGCCGGGAACCCGGAAGTTATCCACTTCACCCTCAAATCTGAAATGCTCTGAGATTGGGCTTTTCGTTCTTCACACGGCCTTCCACTGACGGACCTTCCACTGTTTTCGCGCCTGCCCCAACTTCCGGTCCCTCCCGGCATGGATCTCCGGCTGCCGCCCGGCGAGCAAGTCCGTCGGCGTCATGTAGCCGCGGACACACGAGGCAAAACTTGTATCTGACGTTAGTAGTGAGGAATGGCGAGAGATATTCTTTGCTCGGATTGATCCGGGGCCTTGTTGCGCCGAATGGGTGTATCCTAATGATCAGAGGCCCAGCAATGGTTGAGATCGCTGGGCCCGGTTAGCTTACCTTATCTTTCGGATGAGGACGGCTAGCTCAATCGTACCGATGAGAATCAGTACAATCCTGATCCTTAGAGTGATCAATAGAACCACCCCTTTTGCTTCATAATGTATGGAAGGCCCGGGTCACTACCCCGGGCTTTTCCCTTTGAAGCTCTTGTGCTTCATTGAGATCACCCGCGAGATCACCCGCCAACCGCCGTTCCATACGAGGCAAAAACTTGTACCTGCGGTATTAGTGGGGAATGGGTGGAAATGTTCTTGCCTCTGGCTGACGATTGAGTGGACTTATTTCCGGGGAAACAGTGTATGCTAGTAATCAGAGGCCCAGCGAGGTTCGACTCGCTAGGCCCGGTTAGTTTACCTTATCTTTCGGATGAGGACGGCTAACTCAATCGTACCGATGAGAATCAGTACAATCCTGATCTTTAGAGTGATCAATAGAACCACCCCTTTTGCTTCGTAATGTATGGAAGGCCCGGGTGTCAACCCCGGGCTTTTCCCTTTGAAGCTCTTGTGCTCCATTGAGATCACCCGCGAACCGCCGTTCCACACCAAGCAAAACTTGTTCCTTTGTTAGTAGTGAGGAATGGGTGGAGATATTCTTCCGGCAATTTGGTTATTTAACGGGCAGGTAGAGGCGGAAGATACTTCCGTTCCCCGGCTCGCTCTCGATCGAAATCGTTCCGTTGTGCTCATCGACAATCTTCGACACAATCGCCAGCCCCAGCCCTACGCCGTCCGATTTCGTGGTGAAAAATGGATTGAATATATTTTCCAGATGCTCCTTCTTGATGCCGGAGCCGCGGTCGATCACCGAGATTTCAACCTGGTACCCGATTAGCCGCGTCTTGACCGTCACCGTACCGCCGGGACTGGTCGCCTGCGCGGCATTGAGCAGCAGGTTGTAAATCACGCGCTCCATCCACTCGCCATCGATCTCGATTGGAGGAATCTCGGGCGAATAATTCCGGTACACCGTCACTTCATAAGGCGGGTTATGCCGCTCCAATTCCGCGATGGCCTTGTCGATCATCCCCGCTATATTGGTTTTCTCCAGCCGCAGGTGCATGGGACGCGCGAAATCGAGAAACCGCGTGATCAGGGAATTGGTTCGGTCCACTTCAGAGGCGATGAACCCGGCCAGTTCACGGGTTACGCTGTCCTTCTCACTCGTATTCTTCAGCAGCATTTCGGCCGACGCTCTCATGGTGCCCATGGGGTTGCGGAGTTCGTGGGCCAGGCCCGCGGTAAGTTGCCCCAGGGCGGCTAAACGGTCGGAGCGGCGTACCGCGGCCTCGGCTTCCTGCAAGCTCCTGTTTGCTTCCGCCAGTTGTTCGGCGGCGGCCTGATAGCGGCGCGCTTCCACGCGGTTAGCCTCCGCCAGTTGGTGCGTCAGAAAGCCAACCACCGGAAGAAAAATGATCCGCAAACTGATCTCGCCGATGGCCTGTTCATCGAGTTCGGATTTGCTCCAGTCGACATAAACGGGCAGTAAGAACGACAGATAGGAAAGAATCGCCAGGGCGGTAAATCCGGCTGTGGCAAGCAGGCTCAAAGTAGTAGCGGCCGAAACAACGGGCAGCAGAAGGATCAGGTAATACGTACTGCTGATGCCGTTCGTCAATCCGATTGCGGCGTAGCAGACGGCGAATTTCAATAGCACCGCAAGCACGGTGCCGCGCTTGCTTGCGAAGAATTCCACGCGCGGCTC
>JANXXV010000994.1 GCA_025350445.1 Bryobacteraceae bacterium
TGCGTCTAAGAGCCGCCTGACTCGCGGTTCAAATTGACGTACTATCCCGATTCGCCACTCTCAACGAATACTGAGCGTGGCACCCGCCTGGCTCGGTTCGCCGCGGACCGTCAGCACTATCGGCACCGCCCCTGAAGGGACAAATTGACTCGGGATGCGTACGTTAATCTGCATCAACCCGACGAAGCCCGGAGCGCGGCCCGCATAGAGCACTTCGCCGGAATAGCCGTTGAAGTCCACGGATACCGAGTAAGGAGTCTTGGCCGCCCCGTAAGGCTTTCCGTCAATTGCATCGGGACCCAATTGTCCGTCACCGGTGGCATAGAACGTTACGACTGTGCCGCGCGCGGCCGGGTTGCCGGCGCTGTTGGAATTGCCGTCTTCATTCACTGCAACAATCTGCCCCGTGCCCCCGGACAGCGTCAACAGCCCCGGCGCCGATTCCTTCACCGGAATGCGCCGGCGGCCTTTCACCACGCCGCCGGTTACTACGGTCACTTCCGTTTCCAGGCGTCCGGCGATGATGTAGGGTACCTGGGCATTGATCTGCTTGTCCTGCACGTAGAACAGTGGCGCCGGAGTGCCGTCGAATAACACTTGCGTTCCGGCAACCGTCGTTTCGAGGGTGCGCGCGGCAGTGATCCTTCCGATGGCTCCGGTCTCCGGGCCCAGTCCGGCTCCGAAGATGGACACCACTTCGCCAGGCGCAACAGCCTGTTCCTGCATGGTTGCGCTGTGGGTGACGGTAAAGGTATCTGTCACGGCCGCGGGAGCAACCGGCGCAAACTGCGCCACGGCTAGTTTGCGGATGCGGTTGTTGCCGGAGTCGGAAATCCATAGGGAACCGTCGGGGTCCAGCGCCACGTCCATTGGATTGTTGAGGCCTGCGGCGGTGGCTGGTCCGCCGTCGCCGGTGAAGGCGGCCGCGCCGTTTCCGGCGATAATGGCCAGATCGCCGGCCGCCGACAGCCGCCGGATGGTGTTTGAGCCGGAATCGGCGAAGTAGACGTCACCATTTTCCGCGACGCGCAGGCCGCGGGGCTGGTTCAGATTCGATCGCGCGCCGGCCAGGGTGATTAGCGTGCCGGCACGGCTCAACAGGCGAATCCGGTTGCCGCCGGTTTCCGCGATATAGATATTTCCGTTGCGGTCGGTAGCCACGGCCATCGGTTGGATCAGCTTCGCGGCAAGACCAGTGCCTTCGTCGGCGGTGTTGCTGCCGCCACCGGCGATGGTGGAAATCTGCCCGATCTGCGTAATCTTTCGAATACGATTGTTGCCGGTGTCGGCAAAGAAGAGTGTGTTTTCGCCGTCGATGGCAATGCCTGTTGGATTGTTCAGGATTGCCTTGGTGGCTGGGCCGTCATCTCCTTGCAGGCCGGGCCCATCCGACCCCGCGATGGTGGTAATTGTGCCGTCGGGGGAAACGCGGCGAATTCGGTTTGCCGCGGTGTCTGAGAAATAGAGATTACCCCAGCTATCGACCGCCACCGATGTGGGTAAGCTGAGACGGATGCTGGTAGCCTGCGTTCCGGGAAAGGGCGCGTTGGGGCCCGCTCCGGCGAACGTCGAAATGTTGCCTTGCGGGCTGATGCGGCGCACGCGCAAGTTTTGCGAGTCGGCGAAGTACCAGTTGCCGCTAAGATCGCGGGCGAGTCCCAGCGGGGTGTCCAACCGTGCCAGCAACGCGCTGCCGCCGTCGCCGCCAAAGCCGCTGGTTCCCGTTCCGGCGATGACCGATACGTTTGCACCGGACAAACGCTTCACCAGGTGGGAACCGGTGACGTAGAGATTATCCAGCGCATCGACGGCAACATCGGCGCCGCCCACCGGGACGGACGTAACGACGCCTAGCTGGCTCACGCGGAGCAAAGTGGTCCGATTGTCGGCGATGTACAGGTTATCGAGACGATCGACCGCCAGGCCGGTGGGGACGTTGAGTTGGAACGCGGGCGTTCCCAGGACGGTGGAGATAACGCCCTGGTAGACACGGCGGATCTTCTTATTACCGGTATCGGCAATGTACAGGACGCCAAGGCGGTCAACGGCAAGCCCCGCGGGATAGGAGATTGCGGCCCGCAGTGCGGACGCGCCATCTCCGCTGTAACCGGGCGTGCCAATTCCGGCCACCGTTGTCAATGTTCCGGTTGGATCCACTTTCAAGACGCGCTGACCGGTGAAATCGGAGATGTAGAGGTTGCCTTGCGCGTCCGCGGCGACGTTTCGCGGGGCCGACAGCTTGGCGGTGAGTGCCAGTCCGCCATCTCCGTCGCCGCCGGGGGCAGTGGCGCCGCCGCCCGCTACAGTGGTGATGGTTCCGTCGGTCGAAATGCGCCGGACGCGCGCGTTGGCCAGATCGGCAACGTAGAGGTTTCCAACGCGATCGATGCACAGGCCATAGGGCGCGTTGAGTTGCGCGGTGCCGGCGGGGCCATCATCGCCGCTGAATCCGGCCAGGCCGGTGCCCGCGACGGTTCGAATGGTTCCGTCTGTAGCCAGCTTCCGGATGCGGTGATCATTGGCATCCGCTACATAAATATTGCCCCGGCCATCGGTGGCGATTCCCTCGGGCTGGCTCAGGATGCCGGATACGGCCGGGCCTCCATCCCCAGGGTTGGCACTGCCCGCCACAGTGGAGATGCTGTAGACCGTCTGTGCGAAGCAGGCGCTCAACGCGGCTGTGAACAGTAGGACAATTCTTAGAGAATTGGAAAACACCTTGTAAATACTCACCTGCAAACTTAGGTGCAATCCGCGCTCAGAAATTCTCCGGATCAAACGATTAGTACTGTATGGGTATTTGCTTGATCCGGTTGACGGCAGCCTTCCTTATGGTCCCCGGACTTCTGACCGCGCAGGTATCGCTGCGATGGAAGAATTCCGCGGCGGCAGCTTCCGGGGTAAAGCAGCGGACTCCGGGCCGGTCCCACTATTTTGTGCAGACCGATGGGTTGAGTCCGGAGGATCTGGCAAAGGCGCTGGATGAGCGAAGCGCCTGGGTTGTCCGTGTCCTGCCCGCATCAATGTATGTGATTTCCGCGCCGGATGCGGCGGATTTGGGTAGCGCCGGGTTGAGTTCCGCAATCCGCATGGATGCAGCTTCCAAGATAAGCGCCGTCCTGCTGAATGGCGGCCTGGTCAGCTTCTTCCTGGTGGAGTTTCATCCCGATGTGTCTCCTGGAGACGCCGAGGCAATGGTAGTACAGAATCGCCTGATTCTGCATCAGCGTCCGGATCTTCCGGCGAATCATTTGCTGGTGGAAGGATCGCTGGACAGCGCGGTGAAACTGGCCGCCTGGGACGAAGTCGCCTACGTATTCCCGGCTTCCGACGACTTGATTGACGGTCTGCCGGTGTATCCGTGTGCAAGTGCGTTGACGTTGAACGGTTCGATTGGACAGTACATTGCCACTGTGGGCGACGGCTGGGATGGCCCGGGAAACGGATCGGCGGCACTGACCTATTCCTTTGAGGCGCTTACCGTTAAGCTCACCGCAACGCAGGTGACCACACAAATTCAGAGAGCGCTGGCGGAGTGGTCAAAAGCGGCGAGCGTCACTTTTACGCAGACCGATAAAACGACTGCGGCCCGAAACTTGAATTTCCTGTTCGCCTCCGGCGAGCACGGCGACGGGTATCCGTTCGACGGACCGGGCAAGGTGTTGGCACACACGTTCTTTCCAACGCCTACTAATCCGGAACCGATCGCGGGAGATCTGCACTTCGATGCCGACGAAAGTTGGCAGATCGGCGCGGATATCGATGTGTTCTCGGTGGTCTTACATGAGCTTGGGCATGCACTTGGGCTGGGCCATGCCGATACGCCCGGGGCCGTGATGTATCCGTATTACCAACGGGCATCCAAGCTCTCCAGCGCCGATATTGCCGCCGTCCAAACATTGTATGCGCCCGCACCCAGCCAAACTGATCCGGGTACACCTGGTTCGGGTACACCTGGTTCGGGTACACCTGGTTCGGGTACACCTGGTTCGGGTACACCTGGTTCGGGTACACCTGGTTCGGGTGGGACGCCGGCTTCTCCGGGCACGCCGTCGCAACCTGGTGCGGTCGCATTGACGATCACTGTTCCGGATCGCATTCTAACGGCAGCGTCCACTACATATCTAGCAGGTACGACAAACGGCGGTTTCGGTGACGTCCACGTTACATGGAGCAGCGACAGGGGGCAATCCGGCGGGGCCGACGGGATACGAAGCTGGCACGCGACCGTGGGTCCGCTTGCATCCGGCTCGACAACGTTCACGTTTACCGCAGCC
>JANXXV010000013.1 GCA_025350445.1 Bryobacteraceae bacterium
CGCGAATTCGGAGTGCGCTATGTGACCGCGCTCTGCATGCAGCAGGATGGCGATGCGTTGCGGCTGGCAGTGCGCGTTCCGGCCCCTGCGGACGAAGAACTGGAGCGCATGGCACTGGCAGCGCCGCCCATGATTGGCGCGGAATATCTGACAGCCGCGGTGCTCAACGCTTTGTGGCAGGACCTTGACACTGCATTTGGCATCGAATTAACCGAATCCAAATGCGGCGTGCAAGACTTTCTGAAGGGCCGGAATCCGGCGTGGAATCTGGTGGGCCGCGTGCATTTCAATGTGGCCGAGAATCGCAAGGACGCGGACGCCCCGTTTGCATTTCTGGCGACCTACACGACGCGGCTATCGGCGCAGGCCAAGGCACAACATCTACCGTTGGGGCAGGCGCTGCGGGAATATGCGGGTGCGGCAAATACGCAACGCCTGCTGTCACTGCTGGTTCCGGTGCAGCGGGCGTCAGAGACTTGTCCCTGGTTGAAATCCATGGTCGACGGCGGCGAGATTTTCCACCCGCTACGCTGGACGCCGGGTGAGGCGTTGCAGCTTCTGAGAGATGTTCCGAAGCTGGAAACGGCGGGCGTGGTGGTGCGCATGCCCGCGGCGTGGCGCGGTAATCGTCCGCCGCGGCCGCGCGTGACGGGGACTGTGGGAACCAGCGCGCCGTCAGGCCTGGGCCGGAATGCGCTGCTTGATTTCAGCACCGAGGTGACGCTTGACGGGGAACCGCTATCAGCGGACGAGATCCGCGATCTTCTGGCCAGGACGGATGGGCTCGCGTTGGTGCGTGGGCGCTGGATCGAACTCGACCGCGAACACCTGGAAAGCACCATCGCCCGTTTCCGCGAAGTGGAGCGCACCGCAAGGGACAACGGCTTGGGATTCGGCGAAGCCATGCGGTTGCTATCCGGCGCGAACGTGGCCGCCGTGGACACGGATGCCGAAGCCAACGCCGACTGGGCGCAGGTGGCCGCCGGCCCTTGGCTGGCGGAAGTATTGAAGGGCCTGCGGAGGCCGCAGGGACTGGCGCAAGTGGACCCGGGTGTAGCGTTGCAAGCCGTGTTGCGGCCCTATCAACAAGTTGGCGTGCGCTGGCTATACCTCTTGACGAAACTCGGGCTTGGAGCGTGCCTGGCAGACGATATGGGGCTGGGCAAGACTATCCAAGTGATCTCGCTGCTGCTGGTTCTGAAGCGCCAGGAAAATGCTAAGCCGCAGCCGAGCCTATTGGTGGCGCCGGCATCTCTGTTAGCTAATTGGGCATCGGAAATCGAACGCTTCGCCCCGGGATTGAAGGCGCTGGTGGCCCACCCTTCAGCGATGCCGGCGGTCGAGCTGAAGTCTCTGGATGCCGCGCGGCTGCGGGATATCGACCTGGTAATTACCAGCTACGGATCAGCGCTGCGCCTGCCGTGGCTGACGGAGGTCCCCTGGCGGCTGGCCGTGCTGGACGAAGCGCAAGCCATCAAGAACCCCGATTCCAAACAGACCCGCGCCGTGAAGAAGCTGAAGGCGGGCGCCAGACTGGCGCTCACCGGCACTCCGGTGGAGAACCGGCTGGGCGATCTGTGGTCGATTTTCGATTTTGTAAATCCGGGATTACTGGGAACTGCGAAAGAGTTCACGCAGTTCGCCAAACGGCTGGCGGAGCGGCCGCACGGCTGCTACGGCCCGCTGCGCGAGTTGGTCCGGCCGTATATTTTGCGGCGGTTGAAGACGGACAAAACAGTAATCGCGGACTTACCCGACAAGACGGAAGTGAAAGCGTTCTGCCCGCTGAGCCGTCCGCAAGCTGCACTATACGAACAGGCAGTGAATGATCTGGCGCACCAACTGAAGACTGTTGGCGGAATACAGCGCAGGGGACTGGTGCTGTCGTATCTGATGCGCTTCAAGCAGATCTGCAATCACCCCTCGCAATGGCTGGGGGACGGCGCGTGGGCCGAAGCGGACAGCGGCAAGTGGGCGCGTCTGCGCGACATTGCCGAGGTGGTTGCCGCCAAGCAGGAAAAAATGCTGGTGTTCACTCAGTTCCGCGAGGTGACCGCGCCGCTGGCAGCGTTCCTCGGCTCGGTTTTCGAACGCCCCGGCCTGTTGCTCCACGGAGAAACCGAGGTAAAGAAGCGCAAGGATCTGGTGCGCCGGTTCCAGGAAGACGAAGCCGTGCCGTTCTTCGTGCTGTCGCTCAAGGCTGGCG
>JANXXV010000345.1 GCA_025350445.1 Bryobacteraceae bacterium
TGAAATTTGCGGTAATCCGAGCACGCGGCTGAGACATCGGGACTAATAATGCTGAGCAACGGCTGACCCTTCTTCACTTCGTCACCGAGGCGGGCCTTCACATCGACCACCCGGCCGCCCGAAAGTGACACCACGGGGATGGACCGGCTTACATCAGGCGCTACCGAACCCGTCACATTAAGTTCTTCGCGTACGAGCCGCATTTCGACCACCGCCACTTGGAGCCGCTCGGGGTGCTCGGGTTTGAGGAGGTTGACGTCGGGCGACTCTTCGACTGTGACCTTCGACGGATCGACTACACTGCCGTTTGCGCTCACGTTCTGTTCGTGGCTGCACGCGGCCAGGAAAGCCGCGACGGCGCAAACGGAGATGGTTCCAACAAGACGTTTGACTGAATAAATCTTCATGGCGTTACCTCCTGGCCGACGGCCAGACTGAGTTGAGCAAGTGAGGATAAATAACTCCCCACCAGGTTGCGGTACGAAAGCTGCGTGTCGCGATAGGATTTTTGAGCGTCGAGGAATTCCAGCAGAGACGCTCCGCCGTTTGAAAATGAAAACGAAATCAGATCCCTGACGTCTTTTGATTCAGCTAGATATTTCTGTTTATACGGGCGCATTAGAGTGCGGACACTTTCGACCTGCGCATACGCGGAATCGACGTCGCGATAAACGCCGGCAACGACGCCTTCCGCCAAACGCTCTGTTCGTCGAATCTCCAAAGCCGTCCGTGCTTTCTCGCCTTGGTTCCGGTCGAAGATTCGTAGCGGGATATTGAAGCTGAAGCCGATGGTGTTGTTTACCGACGAGTTCCAAAGGTATTCGACTCCCAGAGTGGGATCGACAGATCCATTGGCGAACGCGAGCTTATTCTCCACTCGCGCTCGCTCGATCGCCGTCTGCGCCGATTTCAGGTCCGGCCTCGAATCCAGCGCCTTCTGGCGCAATTCGGCGGCCAGTAGAACTCCTTCGGTGTAGTCGAAAACTCCGGAGACGTCAAACTGGTCCAACGGCGTCCGGTCATTGAGCAAGGCGACAAGCTGAATTTTGGCCGTTCGCAGAGTAACTTCGGCGTTTGCCAGATCGCTTTCAAACTGTACCCGCTGCAGTTCGACACGTTGGAAATCGACCTTTGAAATATCTCCGGCGTTGAAACGTTCCCGGTTCAGGGAAATTACCCGATCATAGTAAGTCAAGTTTTCTTGCGCCAGTTCGAGCAGTGACTTGGCTTGCAGGATGCGGTTGAAGGAATCTCGAAGGTTGAAGAATAGATTGCGTTGCAGATCGGCGGTATCGGCTTCGGTTCCGGTGGTTGTCAGCCGCGCGCTCTCCATCCGGAACTGCCGCTTATGTTTTCTTTCCCAAAGCTCTGAGATGACTGGTATCATCTGGGCGCTCGAGAGCGGCCGGAAGGGATCGCCGCCAGACGGAAAGAACTGATATTGATCGGTCGTGAACGACAACTGAGGATTTGGGCGCAATCCCGCCGTAATCTCGTTCGCCTTCGATTCTTGAATGCCCAATTGGCTCGCCTGCAGCGTTGGGTTGGCGGCAAGAAACTTGTCACGGACCTGCTGCCAATTGAGCGGTTGCTGCGCCGATGCACTGGCAGCCCAGCCAGCAATTGCGAGTAAAACAGAAACCGTGCGTCTGCCTGTGCAGCACATAAGGCTTACTCCCGCGGCTCGCGGCCGCTTTCTTTGTCGACTAATCTTTTAAATTGCCTATGAGGAGACAATTGCGGCTGTGGGGCGTTAAGACTGCTTCAGTAACCCGCGAATTATGAATGGAGAGAGAGAGGCGGCGCGCGAGACTTTTTAGTGCCAGCGTGATCGAGAGAAGTGGGAGCGCTGGCGGCAAACCGCAGGCGGGCTAGCTCTGTGTTGAGGAGCGAAAGCGGAGTAGTTTCCGGAATGATGGAGATCGGGCGTCGGCCTTCATCCAATTCGAGAAAATAGGATTGAATGCGCCGCGCCTCGACGAAACTATGCCCTTGCGTGCCATCCAGGTTTGGGTACAACGAAGCGTCCGCGGGGGTGAACTCGCCATTGCCATCGTTAAGCCAGATGCCAACCAGCTGATGAAGTGCGCCGGTGGTAATCACCAAATCCAGATCGTTGTCGCCGTCTATGTCGCGAGGAACAATGTTTAATCCCAGACGACTTCGGGTGGAAACCGTGAAAGGCTTGTTCGGCGCCCCGCCGCTCAGTTGAAAGTCAACCCGATAGTGGTAGCCTTGGACTCCGGTCCCCACTTCGCTCGACTGTGCTGAATCCGGATGATGGTCGCCATCAAGGTCGGCGATGGTCCAAGGACTGGTGAGAAGCCCACGGGAGCTTTCCGTATTTGGCAAAGCAGAGACGCCAGGTCCCGAAGCACTTGCAACGGAGATCAACAGAAGTGCTGCCCAAAGTTCGATGGCAACCCTGATGAGCTTGGCTGATCGCGCGAGATGGAAAACGACCGTCATTCGGTTTTGTCTGGGAAGCCCGCACACATCCCCTAGACTTTCACAGTTTAACACTGTTCCGAAGATCATCAATAAATCTAGATGCTCCTGTCGCGATATCGATCGCTTAGCAAGTGCGAGGTGGAAAATGTTCGGAACTCAAAATTGACGATTCGCGCGGCTGCGGATTTGAGAGACTCAATTCGTTTCCACCTACCCGCTGGAGTTAACTCTCGCCCGGCCGAAGTCCCGGCTGCCTAACGGCGCGCCATAAAGGAATGCTTCTAACTGTACCTGCGCCAAATCGCGGATGTGGATTGTCCCGATGTGGAGTGTGACTTCGACCGTTTGATGCGTCTACCGGACGCCGGAGCGTGCTGCTGACGTTGGCCGTCGCCCAGCAAAACAATAGAACCTAGAGACGGCAGTTGGACTCTTCGAGCAGTGCGTCACTCCAATCAATTCGGCTGCGTGTTGTGTCGCCGGGAGGAAGCCCTGCAAGACCTACACCGCCAGTGCGCCGTGATACGTCATTTCTTTCAGGTTGAAACTTGCCGTAATTGGCGTGCGGTTCAACTGCGTTGCGAAGGTAACTTCATCATCCGGCGAAAGTGACAACTCCGCCGGTGAAAATCCAAACAAGAAAGTTTGCGTGAATGCGTCAGGCGCTTGTTGGACGACCGCATGACGAACGGCGTTTCTCCCCTTGATCGTAAGCCGGGCCTGAAACCGGCTGCGCCCGGTCTGATCGGGTTCCGGAGATTGATCCCGGAAATAGATATTTGGAACGCCGTTCAAGCTGATGACATAGTGGTTTGCCAGCACATCCGCAAGAGGAGTTTTGAGCGCGTCGAGCACGGGCTTTGCACTTTCCCATCGGACGATCAATTCAATTTTGGGAGCGGCTGATCGTTCCTGTCCGCCGCGCCCGCCGGAACCGCCAGACCCAATTCCGGGGATATTGAGGCCGCCGATCCGGCCTCCACCCAGTCCTGGAATCGACATGCCGCCCGGTCGGCCCCCACCCATATCGCCTGAACGCCGGCCGCTGCTTCCATCGTTGTCGGGTTGAGCGACGGAGGCCTTGATCTCCTTCGCCCATGGCGACTTCGTGATCAGTCTGTCAATCTCATCCGAAGACCACTGGGATGGATCTTTGGTGTCCCAGAACTTCGATTCTTTGGCGGAGAGGCGGGTCCATGACCCAATAGCGGCGGTGGAGCTGAGCAGCAAGATATTCCGGCGGGTGAATTGCAGCTTTATGGTCATGGCGAAAATCGTCCTAGCCCCTACGACGTAAGCGGACGTTGTGTGGGCTGTAAAGAAACGTTAAATCTGCCGGGTACTGCTATTCAAAGCCAAACCCGCCAATGGCGATGCCGAGCACTCTGGGGTCGCCGCGTGGATGATAGGCGGGGGACGTGCGGAACTCGACATTTACACGTCCCAGCGGGACACTCCCCGCAGGCGCGGGTTTCAGAATGTAAGTGCGTTTTTGCCAACCCGCCGCGGTGAAGTCCTGCACGCCTAACGACGTACCGTTGAGGAACAGTTCGAGTTGCACCATTCGTACATCGGTGATGTGGATGATCCCGATGTTGACGGTGACTTCGAACTTGGTCGCGCCTTCCGGACGCCGGAGCGTTGCCTTGGCCTCGGGTTTGGTCCAGCGATAGAAATTCTCGCGCTGATACCAGCCGTCGCCGAACTGCCAGATGGGCATTCCGCGGCGCATGCTGATATACGACTCTTCCGGTGTGTCCGGGCCGCGTTGGGTGATCTGCAGTTTGCGGGTCACCTGATCCCAACTGAGCACCGCCAGATGCGGCTCCGTGAGCAGGGCGCCGGCTTCGAGGCCGTTGATGGCGGCTAGCCGAATCCCGGGCTTCTTCGAGAGGTAGAGAATCGCTCCTCTTATGCCCCACGGATGCATTGCCGCCGGCGCGCCGTCTTCGATAAACGCTGTGGTTTGCGGCGAAGAGCGGAGGAAGTCCGCAAGCCCGCTGACATAGGACCGGTTCTCGTCCGCCGCCGTGAGCGCGCCTTTGCGGTAGTCGCGCATTTGCACAAAGGTGATTGGCAGCCAAATAGCCATGAACAGAAAGGTGGCCGACGCTTTAGTCTGGTCGAGCACGGAGGCGAGTGCTATGGCCGCGCCGATCAGCGGGACATAGCTATACACGTTGTATGTACGGCTGGGAAGGGCAAGCAAAGGAAGCAGAAACAGCAGCGCCGCGCCAAGCCCGAACCATGTGCGACTGCCGCGCATCCGGCCCAGCGTGGCGAAGACTGCGATGCTGACCGCGAAAATTCGCGGCAGATAAAATTTGGCGCTTTCGAGCAATGTCGCGGTTGTGACTTTCAAAGTGTAAGCATCGTTCGTATTTAGATTCGAAATTAATGCCTGACTGCCAAAGAGGAGCGACACTGCGAAGAAGGGAATTAGCGGCTTCCAGCGCCGCTCGCCCATCAGCATCTCATAGGTAACCAGCACTGCCGGAAGCATTACCGCCACTTCCTTTGCCTTGTATGCGCAGACGAAGCACAGGAAGCTGACCACCCAGCGGCGGTCCAGGAATGCCAGGAACGATAGAAGGCAAAATGTTCCGCACAGCACGTCAAAGACGTACATCGGCTGCCAGTAAGCGTCGAAGGTAGCCGGGTGATAGAGGAAGAAAACGGACGCGCCCAACGCTGCGAACGGATTGATTTTCAGCCTTCGCAGCAGCAGCCAGATCAGCAGCCCGTTGCACACGTGAATCGCTTGCAGCACGGCTACGTACGGTACAAAATGCAGTCCTGCCAAGCGCTCCAGTGCGTGAAAGTAAAAATGCCCGACCGGGCGGAAGTTGTTCCGTGAGAAGACAGGCGACACCAGCCCCCTTGCGAAGTCGGCCATTTCGATTTGCGCGGTCCACGACAGATTGTCTAGATCGTCATCCTGAAAGTAACCTTTGTACGCTCCGCGGTTGGCTATCAGAAAGAGTATGACGATCGCGGCTGCCAGGCCCGCGGTCTTCCATCGAAGCATCAGCTCTTTGGTTCCACGGCCCTGAGGAAGTCGAAGTCGCAGCCCTCGTCGGCTTGCGTCACGTGCTCGAGGAACAGTTTGCCATAGCCGCGGTCGTAGTGCGGCTTCGGCGTTACGAACCGGGCGGAGCGCCTGGCGATTTCAGCTTCCGGGAGATTGACGTTGAGCGATCTTGCGGCTACATCGAGCACTACTTCATCGCCGGTTTGAACAATGCCTAACGGTCCGCCGATCGCGGATTCGGGCGCTACGTGCAGCACAACCGTGCCGAAGCTGGTGCCGCTCATACGGGCGTCGGAAATGCGCACGATGTCGTTGACGCCTTGTTTCAAAAGCATCTTTGGCATCGGCAGCCAGCCCCATTCCGGGAATCCGGGTGCCCCTTTTGGACCGCCGTTCTTCATCACCAGGACGGTGTTGCGGTCGATGGGCAGGTAGTCGAGATCGACCTGCTGTTCCATTTGTTCATGATTCTCAAATACGTACGCCTTGCCGCGGTGCTGCAGCAATTCAGGCGAGGCGGCGGTTGGTTTAATAACAGCTCCGTTAGGACACAGGTTGCCGTGCAGGATTGCCAGGCCGCCTTCGTGATGCAGCGGCGAGGACAGGGGACGAATCACTTCCGCGTTATAGCACTGGGCCTTTTCCAGATTTTCCGAGATGGACTTTCCGGTTACGGTTAGGCAGTCGCGATGGAGTAGGGGTAGAATCTCCTTCATCAACGCGGGCAGACCGCCCGAGTGGAAGAAATCCTCCATCAGATATTCGCCCGAAGGCTTCACGTTGGTCAGATAAGGCGTGGATCGGGACAAGCGGTCGAAATCGGCAAGAGTCAGCTTGATGTTCAGGCGGCCGGCGATGGCGATCAGATGCACCACGGCGTTGGTGGAGCCGCCGAGCGCCATGCAGGTGATGACCGCATTTTCGAGCGCTTCGCGGGTTAGGATGCGCGAGGGCTTCAGGTCTTCATGCACCATCTCCACTATGCGGCGGCCGGAGGTTTCGCCGATCTGTTTGCGGCGGGAATCGGGCGCGGGGATCGAGGCGCAGCCGGTGAGCATCATGCCCATTGCTTCGGCAAGGCTGGTCATCGTAGAGGCGGTGCCCATCACCGTGCAGTGGCCCAGAGTACGCGAGATACAGCCTTCGATTTCGTTAAGCTCTTCGTCGCCGATTTTGCCGCTGCGGTACTGATCGAACAGCTTGCGGCCGTCGGTGCCGGAGGATATGCGCTGGCCGCGCCAGTTTCCGGCAAGCATCGGGCCGCTGGAAACCATGATGGACGGGATATCGGCGCTGGCCGCTCCCATCAGTTGGGCCGGCGTCGTCTTATCGCAGCCGCATAGCAGCACCACGCCGTCCAGCGGATTGGCTCGGATCATCTCTTCTACATCCATCGCCATCAGGTTTCGGAACAGCATGGTGGTGGGACGGATGTAGGTTTCGCCTAGCGAGATGGTTGGGAATTCCAGAGGGAATCCG